>PSRJ01000196.1 GCA_003175985.1 Terriglobia bacterium | reverse complement strand
AGCTCAGTTGGTTAGAGCGAGGGTCTCATAATCCCTAGGTCCGGCGTTCGAGTCGCCGCGCCGCCACCAAATTCTTCAATCACTTCCAACGAATTCGCCTCATGGTGAGAAGAGGGCGTGATTACACCGGTGATTACAAAACTCTTGCTGACAGCCTTGGCTAGTTCGGAGTAGAAGGGCGTTTGCCCGTTGGCCCCGAGGTGGCTGTAGCGCTCCGTCGTAACGATACTCTTGTGGCCGAGAAGTTCCTGAATGCGTCGCAGCGGCACGCCTGCAATGGAAAGCCAGGACGCGAACGTGTGGCGCAGCGAATGGAGCGTGATCCGGTCACGACGTCTTGTGCTTTCCCCGTTGAGGCCCGCGCTCTCGAAGAGCCGCTCCATGGACTTGGCAAGGTCTCCCCAAGCCGAGCCGTCCGGGCGATGGAAGACGAAATCCACATCCGTCCTCCTGCCTCCCTCCATTGCGAGTCGTGAGGGTTTGCGGTGCGCCAGCATCGATGAGATGGCGGCACGCGCCTCAGGCGGGAGCGGAATATAGCGGTCTTGGTAGTTTTTGATGTGGAAGCCCAGGTCCGGTTTGGCTTGAACGTGAATGAAACCATGTACCAGATCAACGTCGGAGAATTCGAGCATCGCCTGCTCACCCGGCCGTAACCCCGAGTTGCACGCCAGCATGAGCCACTCAAGGCGGTTCCCGAAAAGCGTTGAACGGGCTCCGGGGCGCTTGCCCTTCGCCTTCGTTTTGAGGCGCTCGTATTCTTCATACGTGAGGAACGCGTCATGGACCTCGGAGTCGCTTTTGAGAAGCTTTACCCGGCGGGCCGGGCTGGCGGCGTCGACGACGTATCCGCGCTCCTCGGCAAAGCGGAACATGGCTTTGAGGCACGAAAGGATTTTGTTGCACGTGACGGCCTTGAGGCCCCGGTCCCTCAAATAGCCGATATAGTCCCTGATCTCGTTCGCGGTTATGTCGGTTGATAGCCTCGACTCGCCGAACCATTCCAGGATCTTCTTCGGCGATCCGGGCCGGTCCTTGTCGGATCGATAAATATAATGTCGCTGTTTCTCCCACCAACTTTGCGCCTGGTGGCGGCGGACGTTGACGAGGTGGTCCCCCGCAAGCTGCTTGAGTTTCACGGGCGAGACGTCGTGGAGGCCGGCGAACCGCTTCTTGAGCTGTTCCTGCTTCCACAGCTCGAACTTGGTCTTGGCCTCCGCGGCTTTGGAGGTGCCGAGCGACTCCAGGGTCCAACGGCCATCAGCCTTCTGGAAGCGGACCGAATAGCGGCCGTTAGGACGCCTGACGAGATACCCTAAACTTCCCATCGCTCCTCACCCATTCGATGATCTCATCGTAATCGAAAATAAGAGTACGGCCTATGTGATGATGCGGAATCCGGTTCGTATGCACGAGATAATACACCCGGCTCTTTTTCAAGGGGAGCCGCCGGATGAGTTCCTCAAGCGAAAGCCACCTGTGATCGGGCGTGTCGGTCTCCATATCCGTATAAATTTGGGCGATCTTTTCCATTCATAACCCGTTATCGTCGAAAATGAACCGACGCCTTAGGCTGCCCTCAGATGAGACGAATGGAAAGTTCCAGATCCCAATCAGTTTTTAGTCGAACTTACCTACCAAGCTGTAAGAAGCACCCTGCACGTTGTGCACGATCTGGTGCCAGCGAAAACCCAGTTCCAAGGGAATATGCTCGTTTGCGGTATGAGCGATCTGACCGCGCGCGAACACTGTGCCCCTCTGCGGACCGCCCCGGTAGATGATGGCTTCTTCAAGCTGGTGATGGCCGTCGCGGCCCAGAATATGCTCTTCGTGCCGTACCGCCAAACCGCGCTCAACATCACCCATAAGCTGAGACGTCAAAACGTTCGTTGGAATGGCGAACCATTCTCCCTGGCGCCTGACGTAGGCTCCCCGCGCTTCCGCATCCTGGACGACCTTTGGCTTGAGGAAGTTCAGTGCCTCCTGAAACGAAGCGGGAGGACGGTCGGTCAAAAGGCGTGCCAGAAAGTAAATGCCGCGGTACAGTCCGGTTTCGTCCACGCCGGAAAGGTAGAAGCCATCTCGCACGCGGATGACGCTGTCTCCGAGGGTATGGATTCGCCGGGTTTGGTCGCGGCCCAGCTTGTCTTTCACGCTGACCTCCCGCCATTCCTCGCCCGTACTTGGAACGACGACTGAAACCTCGCGCCTCAAGTCTTTAAGGGTAAAAGGCGCCCGGTTCCAATCACGAATTTCGCCATCGGTCCAGGCGGCCGTAATCGAGTCGAAAGGCACGACGCCGAAGGGATCTTTTGCGCCCTCAAGCGCCCGGAGGACGAGTTCCTGGTGCTGCCTTCTCGGCCAGTCAAGGCTCGCGCCGTTTGCCAAGAACCCCCCGTCCTTCAGACGGACGGCCAGCGGGACTTCATGCCGCGATGGGTCCCACGGGCGGCGGTATCTTGAATATACCGCCTGGTCTTTTTCTTTGGCTACGACGTTCGTTCCGTTGCCTCCTTTGCCTTCCTGTAAAAAGCTCTCGATGATCTGTTTATGTGTCTTCATTTTTTGTTGGATCGGATCTGTCCTAACCATTCGTCTCATCTGAGGGCAGCGCCCTTTGTCATTCCTCCTTTCGACGATCAACTCAAAATACTTTGGCCGCCCAGCCGCCGGGGCGGGAAACCCCGGCACAAAAACCTCACCCGATTACCGCGCCGAAGACGTTGCCGTCTCCTCCTTTTTTGCGATTCTCGCGAGAGAACTCTTCCACCATGCCTTCCATGTACGTGACCAGGGCCTTCTCGCGCTTTTCCTCGTCCGCCAGAAGCTCTTCCGGAGTCTTCTCAACCGGCGCACTCCCTCCGTCGATGATTTCCACCTGGAAAGCCTCCAGCTCCAAAACCACCCGGCCGTTTCGTGCGGAGTACCACTCGATATACGGGTACGGGACGTATGGATAATAGAGATCCCCGGCCGTAATGCGGGCTTCGTAGTGGGCGGCAAATTCCCGCTGGCGCTGCTCACGCTCAAACGGCCCCAGAGCCATGCGATCCCAGACGAGCTCATTTTGCGCCATGAGCTTCTGTGCAATCGCCGGACTCCAGCGGCCAAGCGCAATACCGGCGGTGATATCACCGACCTGCCCACACTGTATGGCTTCGAATCCGTCCATGTTGTCCTTTACCCGCGACATGTCCCCCGCGAGCGTCCGTAGATTCTTGAGCTTCAAGAGCCTCCGGCGGATATCCTCGTGGAAGTCGCCCTGCAGGCTGAGCGTGACGTGAAGCGGCTCCCGGCCGCGACGGGCAAAGCGTATCCAGCCCGTGACCCGTCCCGGAATGCGGTTGTCAAGCTCCCCCTCGACAAGGTTTTCATAAGGTCGCCAAGCCATTGGTTTGATAATGGTTTGTTTATCCGGGCTCGACCTGACCCGGCGGCTGGGCGATAAACACAACAACACAATTGCCTTCGCGGCGCGTGCCGGAGCGGTCTCCGGCGAAGGTGCAGAGTCATTGAAGATCGTGCTTGGACAGCAGGCGTTTGGCTTCGGCGATGTCGGATGCGCGCTCTCTTCGTTGGGCCCCGTCACCCAGTTTCGGGATAAACGGCGCCGCCTCTTCCACCATGGCGCGGTTGAGATCGCCATACTCGCCTTGCAGCCACCATGTACCCCCGTACTCGACCGATCGGCAACCGGAGCGCTTGTCGAACTGGGAAAGAAAGCGTGCGGTATCTTCCCCGCGCTCGAAGTACGTCTCATAGAAAACCGCCCGGTTGTAGTGAGCAATGAAAGCGCAGTGCAATATGAGGTGATCATAAATCCGCCTGGTGAAATCGGCCTCTCGCAAACCCCGGCGCAGGAAGCGTACCCAATTCAAGAGCGTGAGCCGTTTGTCGCGAGCGCTCATGAACCGGCTGTCCGAAAACGTGTACTCCATTTCCTCTGGCGCACCGACCTGGCGAAGGTGCGCCGGCACGCGCCGCGAAACTCGCGTTAACCCGTTGAACTGCTCGTCCCCTCCTTTTCTCCGGCATCATTTCCGCGACTGCGCCGCCTGCGTAAAGGAGCGCCCGCCTCGGCCGGACCTCGGTCGCGCAAACGCTCCCGCATCTTTTCGCAGACGATGTTGAATACGGCCTCGACCTTGTCGATCGGGCCCGTCTCGAAGAAGCGCAGTACCTGCACTTCATCGGTAATTTCAGATCGTGCCATTGGTTGTCCCTTCTTTCCTCATGTTCTGAATATCCTGAAGAGGAGCCGCTGCGCTCGCCGTAAGCTCCTGATCTTATAGACCGTTTCGTCATAAAACCCTTCTCATCGATAAGAGGCCCCGCAAGAGGCCTTCAGAGAAGCGTGACCCGCTCTTCCTCAGGTGGGCGCCAGAAAACTCTCGCCGAGAGGTTGCTCCGCCTCACAGCATCAACGCTCGTGAAAAGGAACCTGCGGGACCGGGTTCCGACTGCCCGCGCTAGAGACTCCATGCGCGGACGGTGTTCGGCAACAACAAGCACCCCGGCAAGGGCCAGTCCCGCGAAGCCACGCTCATAGGCCGGGACCTTCGTCCGCAGAAAAAATTGTAGCCCCTCCTGCCCGCGATCAAACTCCACCGCCCAGGTCTTCTTCTCAAGCGAAAACACCGCATCCGGAATGACCTCCTGCCGCCATCCAAAGCCCGGCAGTTCCCACGCCGCATAAAAATAGTTGAGGCCGTCGGTCAGTTCCGCGGCAACTCTCAAATCGTTAATTCCGAGCACATGCTCGATTTGTTTCGGAAGCTGGCGCACAACTGCGATATTTTCCATCCCTCGCTCTTCCAAAACCCGTTTCCCGTTCCCGCCCAGCGTAAAGAGCGCTTCCGCCATCCGGTGCTCCTGGCGGCGCACAAGATACCGGCCGTTCGCCATCCGGCGCAGCACCTTCCGGCAGGCGTCCGAGCTGGAAGCGGGAAAGAAGCGTCGCTTGTACTGGCTGGTCGAAACGCATTTGGCGGCGGAAGTGAAGACCATCATCGCGGTACACCGGTCCGTGACTCTCATGGCTGCGGCAGGATTTGCGTCAAACCACAGGAGAAACAGCGCACCATCCTGGGAAGCGAGTGGCACACCGGGCACTCTCGAAGCAAATGGCCGCGGTACGTGAACCCGCAGTTGCAGCGCCAAAGGCCGACAAGCGAGATCCACTCTCCGCATGTGCATGAAATCGAGTCGCTGTATGCGGTGCGCCAGAATCTTGTCCGGCGCGCAACCGCAGTCGGGGCGGCAACAGGCGATGACAGAAGCCATAATATGGCGTCCTCTGCGAAGTTGTTCACGATTTTTGTCGTCCCCGCGCCGAGCGGTACGCGCCGGCCAGTTTTTCACCAAAGTCCTCGCCGCGCTCCGGTGAGGCGCGCCGCTCTCGCTGGGCAACCAGGCGCTCGTACTCTTTGCGCGACAACCGGCCTCCAATCGTCGGGTCACGGCGAATGGCGGCTGTAGCTTCTTCAAGGTCGCGGCCTTGCGGGATATCAAGCTGGCGCGCCCGGATCTTAATTGCTTCCGGCGAGCGCCCTTTGAGCCACAGGTATCCGGTGCGGTTCGGCAGGTTGGCGATTTCCTCCAAAAGAAGCGTTCGCTCCTCCGCTGCCGTGTAGAACGTGCTCTCTTCGAACGGATGTTGTTTCGGTCGCGGTCGCCTGCCCGTAACCGGCAACGCGCCGCGCAGAAACGCACAGTCGGCCGGATCGCCGCGGCCGGACCACGACCAGGCGACATTCGTATGCAGGAGAGACAATAGGCGGGCGTCCGAAACCGCAGCGTGCAGGTTCTGAGTGATGAAAACGAAATTGGTGCCGTATCGCCGTGACAGGCGCGCCGCGTCGCTCAAGTGCTCCCGCAGGACGGACGAGGAGTTGAAGAGGTCCTGTGCTTCATCGGCCAACCCGAGAAAAGACAGCGCCGGATTCTGCCGCGCGTATATCGAGGGGCAGAAATTGCTCACCGCCAGCGTATTGAGGAACCGCGCCACTCCAGGAGGAACGGCAGGACCGGCGCAGTTGATAAGAAGGAAACACCCGGCGTCCTGAATTGCTCTGAAGTCCGGGGCTGTCGGGCAGGAGAGAGAGCGTGCTACAGTCCTGGACGAAACCAGAACTTCCAGCCGCCTCCGTAGCGCAGCAAGCGTCGACTTGGACACGGTACTCAGTTGCCGCCTCAGCCTCTCAACGAGCTCCCGGTCGCCGCAGCGCGCCGTCACGCTGTCGAGGAACGGCTCATCATCCAGGCACCGGATGAGATCAATGATGGTCATCGCGACCTCAGGCGACGCCAGGATTTGTACCAGCGTCTTCAGCGGAGCCGCCGCCAGTTTCAGCCCGTCCGCATCCGGCAGGACATCCAGAAGAAGGTCTAGCTGGTACCCGGCGAAGCCTTCAAGATCGGCGTTCGGCCAAGGGCAAAGAATGTTGAACGGACTGACGACATCGCCAGGCGCGGCAAAGTCAATGATGCGTATACGCCGCCGAAACTTCGCGGCGGCTCGGAGGTCGGCTTTGGACAACGCAACCAGCCGCCGCTGGACCAGGTAGAGAGCGCCGAGGTACAGGTCGAATTTCGCGCCGTCGAGCACGCCGAAGCCTGCCTGGCCGCTCTCCGAATTCTCCAGAACGGCCTCAAGAATGAGGAGGCAGAACATGGTTTTGCCGCCCCCTGATCCGGCCGTGACGAGTCCCGTCGATCGGATAATTTCTGTGAGCGGGATCTCGACCGGCTCACCCCAGACCGTCTCCCCGAGAATGACTTTCGGCCCGTCTTTCTCCCGCATCTCAGCCAGAAATCGCGAAGCCTTCTGTCGCGACGCCAAGGCCGGAGCCTTGGCAAGCTGCGCCAGATATCGGCTTGTCTCAAAGTCCAGCTTCTTTCCGAAGACATAATCAAGGACCGGTTTCATGGCTCGCCTCCATCTGAAGCCGGTGGAAAAAGAGGCGTCCGCTGTACTCCCCGCCCCTGGGCACTTTCCTGCCGCGCGTGGCCGCGCTTGCGAATCCAGTACGCTGCGGCGCTCGCTGCAATAAGAAACACGTACACTCCACGATCACCGCTCCAAAGCATCTGTATGGCCACGCGGGCCGCGACATAGATCAGCAATAGCGGTAGAGCGAAGCGCTTGAGAAGGCCAGCGGCATATTCAGAGGAAACCAGGCGCGCGAATGCCGCCCCGATAAGCACGACTCCCATAAGGCTGCCGACAACATCGAAAACTAGGGTTTCAAGCCAGCCCCGCATGCGGCCTCCCGGTCAACACCAAAAATTTGCGCGCGTCCCGGGCAGCCGGCACCAAGGAGCAGGCAGCCCAGGAAAAAGAGCCCGATCGCAACGGCCACGTTCTTGAAAATTGCCCGGCCCCACTCAGGCGCGATGACAACCAGCATGAGTCCAACCAAGCCTGCGATCACAACGAACGAACCGAATAGTGAACCAATGCCTTCCATGCTCACTGCCCTCCTTTGCGGCGCCCCCTCCGCGCGGCGCCGCAGACCGTGCAGTCTGAGCGTCTCTGGAGCGCGAGCGCTTCTATGCCGTACGTTTCCAGGTCAATGAAGAAGAGGTTGTGCTTTCGAATGAAGCTTGAATGCTGGCCAGTCAGAATCTGGACAGCCATCGTGGACGCGATTCCGGCCAAGCTCCAGGTGACGGTGGAAAGTAGTCCCTCCCCTCGCTCTATAACGCTCTTATTAGCGAGGCACCCGAAGCACGCCGTCCAGCCATTCTGCGGCAGCCTAACGGTGATGAGTCCGCCCAGCCTGGAGCGGCCGTCAAAAGCCGCAACCTGGAGAATCGGCTTCCGGCAGAGGACTGCGATGCGCTCAGCCGCGAGCCGTGCTTCGAGCGTGTTTGCGCAGGAGAGGATGAGGTCGGATTTGCCGAGGCACTCTTCGCTAGCTGCTGATTCGGCGGGCAGGACCAGCGGCACAAACTCGAAATGCGGCCGACCTGAGAGAAGCCGGCTGAGAACATCAACCTTGGGCTTGCCGAGGTCATCGCGGCGAGCGAGCGCGAACGCGCCCAGATTCTCCGCTTCCATGTCTTGCGGATCATTCGCGGAAACATGGCCGATACCGGATGCTGCCATGGCCAGCGCGACCGAGCCGCCGATCCGCCCGGTTCCCGAGACGTGGACATGGGCACACCGGAGTCTGCGCTGCCCAGCGGGATGGAGCACCGGCAACTGCGCCGCATAGCTCGCGAGATACTCCGCCTTTTCAGTTCGCGCAGTCATTGGGTTTACAACCCTCCGGTTGGATTTGGGCGATTTCGGCCGACGGGCAAAGCACCGGGGCAGCATCGACTGCATGCTTCAAAAACGTACAGTCGCGGCACGTGGGGAGAATCCTTTTCCGGAGGACCACGACATTCTGCAGGAGACGCGCATCATCAAGGAGCAGCGGATAGGTTTCGAGCATTTGGACGGACAGCTCCACAAGATCGGCAACCCGCTCCCGCATCAGAAGGCATTCTGGCTCGTCGGCGATTTCGTAGATGAATTCGACTCCGGAGGCCACCGCCATGACGCGGTGAATCTGGAGACACCGCCGAATTGTCGCCGGGATCTCTTCGTGAACCAGCCTTCTTATGACTGGCGTTTGCGCTCGCGCCCGCAGGATTTCCGGGTCCACGCCTCCTGTCTGCCGCGCGTTTCCGACCTTCGCGTGCAGCGATCGCAGTGTTTGACGTTTTCTTGCCCGTTCGCGCATGCGCCAGCCGACTGAATCCGCGCCTTCGCGCAGGCCGTTATGAATTTCGGCCATGGCACTTACAACCCACGAAAGGGCAAGGCACGCGTAGCGGAGAGCGGCATACGCGACGAAAACCCCGAGCAACGTCCCGGTTGCGAGAGCCAATATTTTGAGCCCGTCTTCCATGCGGCTTAGGAGTAAACGGTCACTTCGCCAAGACGAAAAACTTGAGAGGCATCTTCCAGATCGACCTGGAACGAGTCCGGGCACACTTCCCACTGCTCGCCGATCTTACGAAGAAGCGCCGCGTTCTTCGCGCCAAGCATCGCCTTGAGAGTTACAGCGTTCAGGAACCGCGGCAGCCCATAAGGGACCTCCGTCTCTTGATCGCCGACGGCGTACCTGCGCTCTGGGAGCGTTTGGAACCGCACGGGCTTGGGAGTCTTCCGCTTTACCGGGACGGAATCAGGCGCAACAAGTCCCAGGTGGGCGCCAGAGCCGCGCACCTTCGATAAAGCCGCAGGCCGGCGCGGAACCAGAGCGTTGGCTTCCGTCGAAGCGAAGAATGGCTGCAAGAGACTAATGACGTCGCGATCGTGCCTGGCCGGCCGCGTGAGCACTGCTGTTCGGGTTTGAAAGACCGTTGTCCGTTGGGAACGGCGCAACAGCGAGAGGTCTACACTCCGGCCCCGCCCATCATCGACAGTACAGAAATCAAGATGGTTCATTTGTTCGATGTCCTTTCCTGTAGTAGATGTTTTGCGATTTCGAGCTCCTCAAAGCCCTTTTCAATCGATTTGTGGGCACCGTCTGCTGCGGCGTTCGCCGCTTGCAGCCGGCCCCTGTCCAAATCCAGACCCTCTCGTTCAAGGGTCGGAATTACCCGGCGGCTGTTCGTCTGAGAGCGCTGCAGGCCCTCAATTGCTGCGGCAAGGGCGGTTTCGGCCGATTGCAGGTGGTGTTGCAGGTCTTCGGAGACGGCTTCGGAGAGCGGGGCAGCAGCCTTTTTCGGCTCAGCCTTGACGGCCGAGGTGGGTAGCGTTTTCGGCGCCCAGTACCACGCGGTAAGGACCGCGGCGGCCGACAAGAGAACTATTGGTCCGCCTCGCGGCCGGTTGGTCCGGTAGTCAATCGTCGGAGGTCTACCTGGCAAGTAGTTCATCGCTGCTCCTCATGCGTCAGCGGCGTACGCCTTCTCCTCGGGTTCTTCTGTGAAGTCTTCGACCTGGGCGGCCCAGTGAAGGATGTCAGGAAAACGGCCATTGTGTTCCTCGGCCATTTGCCTCGCCAAGTCTTCCGGCATCGGGCCGATTTCGCCCGTGGCATCGGAATAGAGAGATTTCCAGCGAACACAGTACAAGCTATCCGGCCGGGCAGGAGTTGTGCCAGGGGGATCGCCGCCTGAGGGATTATCACTCCGGGTTGTTGAGTCATTTTCAGCCAGCATTGTCGCTCCGCTTCAAAGGTAGGCCCGTTCGCTAAATCCGTCGAGACGAATCAGAGCGATTTTGTCGGAAGACGCGAATTAGTCATTTTCTTTCGTTTGAGAAGGGCCGTGACTCGCCGAACTATCATCAAGCGGTCGAACAAATCGCACGAGTGACGGCTTCCAGAGCCATACTGTGCCGCCTACTTTCACGCCTCGGAGTCTTCGCTCGCGTACCAGAGAACGAACGGCACCATCGGTTTTCCGAAGGATGCCAGCGGCTTCGCCAACGCCCAGAAATTCCTCCGGGTGCTGGATGAAACGGTCCTGAAGCTTCAAAGACATTGTTGCACTTCTCCTCTTTGGTTCTTTCTGTCGCTTACCCCAAGCGATACGGTACACGCCAGCGGGCCTCGAACTCAGCATCCGATCTTCTGAAGGGTCCGTTGCTCAGCGGGGCATCGCATCGGGAATGAGCATCTTGAGGTTTCAACTCCAACTCCCTGGCTACCAAGCCGGCGGTGCTTCTTCGAAGTTCACACCGCACTTCAGGCACTGTGCCACCAGTTCCACCGCGCAGCGGACATTTGTGCAACCGCAGCGGTACTTCCTGAGTTTGCTCTCTCCAGGCAGCCGGATAACGGCCGCCACGAGAGGCTGCTCCGCGGCATCCGCCAACAGGGGTAGATCGATGCCATAGGCGTCCAGCAGCTGCGTGAATCGCCCTGGCAGGATCGCACGATGACGCCCGCGTTCGTCGATAACGAGTCCATACAGGGCCGCTTTGCGGCGGAATGCGATGTTATGGTAATTGTTCCTGCCGGATTTGTTGTATAAACACTGCCAGGCGTGAAGTTCCTCGTGAAGCAGCGTCGCTAATTGGTCGTACAGTGGCTTGGCCAGGTACAGGGCATTCATGGTGATTTCATGCGCCAACCCAAATCCGTTCCGGTCTGGGCGGTAAGCGCCAAGATGGAAGTGCGAAGTTCGGTCGATTCGGATCACCGGCGTGGGCAGGTCGAGTTTAAACTCGAAATTGAATCTCTCCGCCCACTCGTGGAAGAATGCAGCGGCTTCGCGGTGGTCCCAGTCCGCCAGCGAGACGGCGTGCTCGCGCAGCCGCATATTAATGGCCTCGGGAGTGATTCGTGCGCGACTCATTGGTGTCACTCCAACGAGCGTTCGATACTGTCGGTCGACTGAGTCATGCACAGCCATGTCGAGCGATCTGGAATAAGGGATTTCCGAAAAGCGAATTGCAGGATGGCGGCGAAGCAGTCTCCCACAATCGCCTCAGATTCGCGTTCAACTGTCTCTACGCGAAACCAGTTCGGACACTCTCTGGCGCGGGATTCCAGGAGGTTATCCATTCGACCTAAGGCTGCAACATCGCGGCCAAGCGGACCGCCTTTTCGTTGGCTCGCGACCACCGGATTCGAGGCCAGGTAGATGACCAGATCTGATTTACGCACGCCCGTCAGCATCTTCTCGACTTCGGTCTCTGGAGTGCCCAGAGCCGCTGATTCGAGGCTACGGATGAATTCCAGATGGTGTTCACAAAGCACCGCATCATAGTCCTGTCTCGCAGCTTCGGCCTGATCGTCTTCGAATCCTAGTTGAAGAGCCCACGACTTTTGCCGTGTGGCCTCCGAAATCCCGTAACCGTTCGCGGCAGACCGAGCGATCATTTTGACCATTAATGATTCGGCGACCAGATGATTGGAGAGTGCCAGAGTCCTGTAGCCCAGGGCTTGCGCCTCCTCAGCGACACCGAAAATCGTGGTGGTCTTCAACCCGTTGGGGATCGCGACGATCTCTACTTTGACCCCTAAGGGGCGAAGACCGTCCGGACGGGGCGGAAACCGGCAGCCGGACTCTTTTCCAACTTCCTGGATGCACTCCCGCCGGGAGCCTGACAGATCTCTTGACAGTAGCGGTGTCGCTATGCTACTGCTTAAACGGTTGTTTCTTAATAATTTAGCCTGCCGGGGCGCGTCTGCTGCTCGCATCTTGGTTCTCCTTAAGCTTCAAGATGTGGGTGGCACCTCGCGCCCTTCGGGACGCGAGACACAGGCCGGCTGCCCTACAGCCGGCCTTTTTAATCGCTATGATCGAGTGGCCCACGACAAGACAATACCGCTACACACGTAAGAAAGCGACTCATGGAATTCCCACGCCATTCCCATGCAATTCCTACGGAATCCCACCGCTGTGTTGCAATACGTGGCCTACTTCTTCAGCATAGGGACATGTCAATTCCGATTCTTGTGAGCTAGGAAAGACTCTTACTATGGCTGCTAAAGATCGTGTCATCGCGAACGCCGAAGAAATCCGCCGTCTCCGACAACTTCACGAGTGGTCGCAACTAGAACTTGCGGAGCATGCACAATTGGCGAAAGGGGTCATCGAGAAGCTTGAAAACAACAAATATGTGTTTCGCCTTTCCGTACAGGAGGTCGCTCGGGCTTTTCGCGTCAATGTGAATTCATTACTGCTACCGGAACACCAAACACATCCCGACACTTTCGCCGAACACTCGAAGACTCCAATTGAGCAGTACATGGAGCGCTATCTCTACTACTACAAGAGAGATAGCTACGTTTCAGCCGCCCGTTTGTGGGGTGCCGGATCGGAGTTCATCACATCCGAGAGGCTAGAAGTCACATATATTCATAAGCGATTTAAAATTGATCCAGCCTTGAAACAAGACTCTGAGGCCTGGATCTCACGCAAAACGCGAGAAGCGCGGCAGTTAGGTAGATCCTTCTTTCCCGGACCCAATACGCAACTTATTTACTGGAGACCCCAGACAAAAGGAGATAGCAACGTTGGCAAGGAGCTAGTAACGCTGGAGATAACGGTCGGCCCTGTGAGCTGGTTCGACTTTGAGGGCCTGAACGGCCGCAAGCGGGGGCAGATTAAATATCCGACAGATTACGAGTATTACCTTGGCCTCTCGGAGATCCGCAAGAATAAAGACGTAAGCCACAGCAAGCTCACAAACATCATCGATTGTGCAATCACAATCGTCACAAAGGACGGATACGTCGGATTTCAGCGTCGAAGCAGTCGTAACGCGTCTGTTCCTGGCAAGCTCTCTTCATCGATTGCTGAGAACATCAACCGTTTTCTCGATGATACTTCTCTTGATGGTACTGTATTGATGAATCCCGACCACAAACTCTATGATCCGAGCATAACGGCCCATCAGCGATATGCCTGTAAAGGCGTTCCCCATCCCTTTTCAACTGTTAGACGCGGCATTTTTGAGGAAGCGTCGGAGAGACTATATGAGTATTGGCATCCAAATGCAATTAAGCTTGCTGGGATGTCATACGACTTAGAGTCTTATCAGCCAGATTTGTTGTTCGCAGTCGCGATCGATCTTGATAAAGACGCGGTCCTGGATGTGTGCCAACGGTATCCGGGCAGAGACTTTCACGAGGGTGAGATTCAGTTCATGAGAGCCGATTTTGAGGATATTGACACGCAACGCACTCTGTCTAGTCCGGATTGGGTCCCCGCGGGGCAGGCATCTGTGGTCCGGGTGATAGAGCTTCTAAATTCTTTAAAGAAGCGACTTGGCACTGGATTTCAAGGAGCATTCGAAATCCTTGCGACTGCACAGTGACCGGTTTGACTGACCGCCACTCCCTAGCGAGCCTGCCACCGCGATTCGCTACGGCTTCGAGCCTGTTCGCCTGAAATCGGCCGTCCTTTCTGCTGCACGAGCAAACAGCTCCTTATCCCTACCACCACGCTGGTCGCCGGGAACTGCCATCGTGATTGACCTATTTCCGATGGATGGGTATCACGACATTTATAGGTGGACGCAGCAAGGCTTCAAAAGTTGGTTCAATTCGTGCGTGGCCGTTGCCGACCTCTTGCCGCCGCCGGCAATAGTTCCGGCGCCCAACTACGCACGACGCGCTGATGCCAAGGCGCTGAATCCTATGAATGACGCGGCCTAATGCCCGTTCAATTCGACTATTTCCGCCCTCGTCCCCACTCGCTATTGCGAAGGGTACCCATCGGCCTCTATCGAGCTGCGTTATCACTTCGGGCCTTATCAGCCGCCCGCTGGGTACCCTTCGCTCACGCTCGCCTATCGGTGGCCTAACGGCCAGGGGACGATGGCGGCAATGGTTGAACCTTAGACTCGCACCGCACGACCTGCGTCGGACAGGTGGGCTATGTCGCGCGGCGGGTGCCGAACGGGAGCAGATTCAGTTTCTCCTCGGCCCTGTTTCGGTCCAAACTACTGAGCGCTCCTTCGGTCGCACTCAACGAATTTGCCGCCGCCGGAAACGACAAGGTCAGAATCGAGCCGGAATCGTGAAGCTGGCCCGCCCTCCGAGGGTGGCCGACGATCCAACCAGAGCTTGGGGCGCCACTTCAGCCGGTCGCCCCTTTGTGCCTACGAACCGGAGTTGGACGATAAAAGTAACGGTGCGAAGCAGTTCGAAGCGGGGCAAAACGCAACCCATAGGATCAATAAGGTGGTGCCTGGTGTATACTCAATTGTGCTCGGGAGCCTAAAAGGGAAATCTGAGATCAAATCTGTTTTCTTGGAATACTCAATGGCTGGACTAATAATTCCAAAGACATACGTGGCCAAGTTGGACTCGCCTGTCATCTTTTTAGCAGGGCCCCTAAAGACTAGCTCGAATTGGCAAGACGATGCAGTTGATGTGCTTTTTTCCTTAGAGAAGAACCTTTCAATCGTTTCACCACGAAAGGGAGTTCGAGAGGGAATCGCAAATTATATCGTTTCGGGTGACGACTACTTTTTTCCGAGACCGCGGGCATGGGAGAGGCACTATCTCGATGTCGCGTCACGCGAGGGTGCTGTGATGTTTTGGCTTCCTGGTGAAGCAATGCATAATCACATCAAGGTCTACGGAGCTATGACGTGGTTCGAGCTTGGACACTGCATCGCAGATCTCAGGAGGGGCAACAATCCAAGGTTTTGTATAGGGTCCGACGGGCATTTCCCGGAAATAGACATCCTCCAGTACGATCTCTCGATAGAGGCTCCCGAGATGAGCATCAAGAAGACGCTGGATGCAACGTGCTTCGAAGCCATCCAGATAGCGTGTCGATGAATCGTCCCAGGAACGAATACTTGAGCATTCGTGAGACTCAACCACGTATGACATGACACACATAATAATCCCCAGTACCTACCTCAAGACGACGAGCCAGCTTATTTTTCTCGCAGGTCCGACAAGAGGTGCCCCGCCTTGGCAAGCCGAGGCGATTGAATTTCTTGCCTCCTACGAGCATGACATGGATCTAACTATTGCGTCTCCCGAGCGAAGCATACCCTTACACATGACGCGACTCGTCATCGAGGGAGATCAGAATTATTTTCACAGACGGCGAGCTTGGGAAAGGTACTACCTTGATGTGGCCTCGAAGATTGGTGCGATATTGTTCTGGCTACCTGGGGAGCAGCAGCACAATTGCGATAAGGTCTACGGTGCAACGACCAGACTGGAACTTGGTCAGTGGATGGTAAATTACAGGCATGATAACAGTGTCCGCTTCTGTATCGGAATCGATCATCGTTTTCCTGACGTTGACGCTATAATATACGACCTTTCGGTCGATGCGCCTGATAAACCGGTCTTTGAAACGCTTGAGGAAACCTGCATCGAGGCGCTCCGGATTGTTGGTGCCGGGCCGTAACACGGATCACTGCTAAAATCCGCTAGGAGTCTGTCCAGCTCGTCGATGTTGCGTTTCCGCTAGAAGAAGTCTCCGAAGGCAGCAGCCAGTTTCTCGTGGTTCCGCTTCGGATTCCACGAGGTCGTCGCCTCACAGTCGGTAAATGCCCGCGAGTATCGCGCTTGGGTCCTCGGAGCGAAAGGCGTTCAGACCACCTTCTCGAGAACGGCGCTCCCGACCTTGGTGCAAACGACTTTCGCGGGCTCCGGGACCGCATTGTAGGAAGAGTGACAGTTTGTAAGTCCATAAGGCGTCAGTTCCTGGCGCAGCGAAATCCCCCATCGACGTGCCGATACCGCGGAGGCTCATGGCTGCGAAAGCAGCAGCCAGCTTTTCTAATGTCGTCGTCCCAACCGCTGCCACGTACGACACGGTTCTCGCCTGCGCCCAACCACTGGCTCTCGGTCCACTCCCAAACGTTCCCTGCCATGTCCTCCCCGCCATACGGCGATCGTCCCAGTTCCCCGCACTGGCCCACCTCGGTGGTTCCCTTCGATCGGCCAACATCCTTATTGCATGGTCGCCCGGGAGACCCTTCACCCCACGGAAAAGGTCGCCCGTCAATGCCTCGGGCGGCTTTCTCCCACTCTTCCTCCGTGGGCAGGCGCTTGCCGATCCATTCCGCATACGTTGCAGCATCATACCAATTCACACGGATCACCGGGTGACTCTCATACCCATGCTCCGCCACAAATAGGCCCTCGCGTAAAAAGATGCGGCACTTTTTCTTCGCATCATCAGGACCCTGAAGGCGCATCCACTCCGCGCCCCAGTCTCCGCACTCATTCAGAAACCGGCAGAACTGTGCGTTAGTGACCGGGAAACGGTCGATCCAGAAACCTTGGCCGACTGTCCCCACGCGTAGATTGGAGGTTGCTTCCGAGCCGAAAATAAACGGCCCTGCCGGGACATAGACCATCCCATTCTCCTCGCGCACCTCGTACTGAACATTCGCCGCCAGCAGATGATACACGAACCGCACAATCACTTCATTAAGCTTGCACGGTGAAACTTCACCCCGCAGCAGCGCCGCCGCCACTTCTTGTGCCACGAAGAATTCCAGAAACGACTTGTGTGCAAACTGGTAATAGCCCTCGGCATCACGATTCAGGAAATCGCAGACTCGGATCTCCTGGTCGAAACGGTAACGATCCACTGGTGACCGTAGATCCTTTTGAAAGAAGTCCCCGACATATTTCTCCAGGGCGCTGTAGTGAATGCGCGGCGAGGCTTCCGGATTCAACGTCACAGCCAGTGCCCGCGTGAAGCGCAATTTGTCTTGCGGTCCTAGGGCATCCCCCTTTGCCACCTCGTCCAACCACAGCCGGGTAAACGTATCGTACAAGGTCGCGAGATTCTGCGGCCCCGTTTTCTTCAGCAGACGCGGCAGCGTCTTAAGAATCATTTCCAGCAGCACAGGCCGCGTCGCCAAGTCCTCCACTTCCCGCAGTCGGCCAATCTGTTTCATCACCACATCGGTGTTGTCGGGATGATGACGACGCACGAACTCGCGAACTTGTTCCGGCGAGAACGGTTCCAAGTAGACGATGGCGTAATTGCGGCGGCCCTCCACTTCGGTGAACAACTCACCGCCGCGCGGCATGCTGCTGGCGATACCTTCGCGTTCGGCGGCCTGAGTGGTGAAGTAGTGCGTGCGGCAGGTGAGGATTACCTTACTGCGTCCGCGGACCGCTTCGTTCAGGCGCCGCAGGCTGGTCACGGTGGCCCAGCGCTCAGAAAGCGTAGCTAGTTCGTCAAACCCATCGAAGATCAGCAGCAGACGCCCCGCCTCCAGCAGGCGCAGGAACGCCGGATAGTTGAAGTTGACGATACCGTACTTCTCCGTCATCCCTTTGGTGACGATGGATTGCAGTGTCTCCTCGCGCTGGTAATCGCGCAGGCTGAAGAAGAGCGGCGTGCGCGGGCCGCCGTGCTCCAGAAGGCGCAGCGTGAGCTCAACGGCGCAGCAGGATTTGCCAGTACCGAAGTCTCCCAGGATGGTCAGGTGGTTCACGTCCGGGTCTTCCAGGAAGCGGTCAACGGACTGGAATAGGTCGCCGGTGTAATCGCCCTTGCATTGGAGCGGCACGAAGTATTTCTTCAGATCCGTGCGCAGCGGCAAGTACAGTGGTTGCTGTTCGGGACTGTAGCGGTCGAAATCCTCGCGTACGCGACGGACATACTCCTTTAGATCGAGCAGTTCGCCCAGCAACTGGGAGGGAGTGGTGAGTTTCACCCTGCGCGCTAACCTAGGCTGTCGGGCGACGTGCGCCTGAATCGCGGAGTCGAACGCCATGTTGGTCACGGCCAGGGCGCGATCGTAGCCTCCGTCCTCGAAATCAGTCAAGAATTGTTTCCATTCATCGAGTTTGGTAGGACGGCGGTGCTGCTCGAAAACGCAACGTACGGCCCATTGAGTGGGAACCTGGGCGTCGCCAATCTCCGCTAGGAAATAGGGGGCTGCGGTGGGTTCGGATTCCAATCCGCGATAACCTTTCAGAAGCAGCAACTCGCGGACTTCGCGTTCAAACTGGCGGGCGTTCTGCGCTTCGTCCTGGCGGAGCCAGTCGCAGAGAATCTTGAGGGCTTCCGGCAGGTCGCGGAAAGTATTAAGCCAATTGGCCCTCTCCCGGCTACAAATGAAGTCGAGGAAATCGAATAACTCTGGGGAAAGGCTCGTGTCTCTTAGGTCCGCGCCAGCCTTGCGCGCCGACTGAAAGATGCTCCGCTGGTACCAGATGCTTTCGCGCACCAGAATTCGGATTGGTTTGCCGCATTTGAGAGCACGCTCGTACTCGTACCGAGTGACGCTGATCGGTCGCTTGGGGTAGGCCGTGCCATCGTAGATCGCGCCGTACCGATTGTTAATGATCAGGACATACTGATCGGCGCGCTCGACATTGCGCAGGCAGTTGTCCTGGGCGTGCAGGCTAGAATCGACGGGGAAGTCGGGGAACTCCGACGCCCAGACCTGGTACCCCATCTCCTCCAGCGACTCTTTCAGCCCGCTGCGCAGGTCCACCAGGTCAAGGCAGGTGGAACTGAGGAAGATGTGCTGAGCCATAGGATTCTATTCTGCCTGGAGATCCAAGCGAAGTGAAGACGCCCCGCGCATGGCGGGCGCGCCACAATGACGCCCTGGGATGGCCTAAGACGCCGTTGTAGAGTATGCGGTCCAGACACGGGCGGGGCGATTTCGGAGCCGTCAATGGCGGGTGGCTGGACCCTGGGGAATATTCGCAGGGAGGCGCAGAGTGGCCCACAGACGCGGCGCCGTGGGGCCGGTCGGCGGGCAATGACGCGATCCATCACGTTTCAGGATGCCTTGCCGCAACGAGAGTTCAGTTCAGCCCGTATCACGCCGGATTTTTGTCGGAAGTGCGGCGGGATGCAGCCGGGTGCGAAGGTCGGAATTGACCGCTCACGCGCCACGTGTACGAAGCTCGGATTAGGGCGACGCAGGCCCGAAGTCCCTTTCTGTTCCACCGGGCGGTACTCGCCGCCCACACCATAAGAAGGGTTACCCGAGTCAAGCGAACGCAGGTCCTGCAGTCGCGAATGCGAACCGCCTATGCCTCCCCCTTCAAAGACTTCTGAAGTCGTCTGCACGTTATGACTCGATTTGCTGCAAGGCACGCGAAGCGTTTGTTCCCAGCGGCGAGGCAAGAAAGACTGGGGGCGATGCAGATTGCGCTCCTACGGCAGAAGCATCAGCCTTTTGCCCGTCCCTTGTTGTTGGCCAACATTAAGCTATCTGATGACTGGCACCAACTCCACTCGAACCCGGCAGGTGAGACTGCTGCACAAGCACGAGCGTTATCTTGACGCCTTTCAACGGTTCCAGTTTCTCACGTCCCGACATCTCCAAAGCCTCTTTGGGTCCAATCTCAACGCCCGGACGCTTCGGTTCGATCTACTGAAGCTTATGACGGCCGGGTACCTCCGGCGCTCTCGTACCAACAGAGACGAGGAATATACTTACTTTACAAGCGACATTCGTGAGAAGAGTCCTTTACTCCTCGAACATACCAATGAGATCACCTGGGCGCAGATCCTTCTCGCGGAGGCCTCATCAAAACATGGTATTGAAGTGCTGGTGCTTGAACGGCGACAGCAGAGGATACGATTCTCGGCAACGGTTCCAAATAAAGAGGGCATCATGAAGTCACGTGGGTGCGTCCCTGATTTCTTCTCGGCGCATCGCAGGGCCGTGAAAACGGCGGCCGACCCCGCCAGGTGCTTTTTCTGGGAGATCACGAACGCCAAGCCCGGCCAACACTGGGAGAAGGAGAACGACATCATCCAGAAGTGCCGGATATACAATGCATATTTCGAATCCGGTGAATTCTTTGACCGGCTTCACAAGGAATTCCACGTCGAAGTTCGAAACTTTCGCGTCGTCATCACGTTTCCGACGGAAGCTCGGGCGAGAAACTTTGTAGGGTTTCTCCGAGCGAAGGCTGTCGCGTATCCCGGCCGGTTCTGGGTGACGTGGCGCGACGCTTACCACGAGGACATGTATGGCCGAATCCTCGTCTGCGCCAAAGATGACACCCTCCACAGCCTGACGGACGGGATCTAGTGTGAACGTCGGCGCGGCAGCAGTGTCGCGGCAGTATAGCGCGCCATGCCCGAGCGCCTCGGCCCTTGTGGGCGCCACAGATGGCGTAAGGGCCGGCGCGGAGATCTATTTACTTCATGGACATTCCGATCGGCTTTGAGGCCAGCAACCCGGCGAACCTCCTGCAAATTCCCGGTGGCAAGAACCTATTGACATTGGGGAAGACCGGAACCGGCAAGTCCACGATCCTCAAGAACATGATCGTCGAGAGGGTCCGCGCCGCTGAGGGCGTGACGGTGCTTGACCCCCATGGACAGCTTGTCGATGACCTCATCCATTTCATTCCAAAATCGCGGCTGCAGGATGTCATTTGGTGGGACCCGGGCGATGACCCGGTCATCGGGCTGAACTTCTTCGATGGCCCGGGGGAGGACCACAAGAAGGTCTCTGCGGTTCTCGCCATATTCTCAACCGTCTGGAAGGGTTATTGGGGACCGCAAAGCAACGAGATTGTTGCTTTCGCGTCGGATGCGATTCTGAAGCAGGACGCGGACGAGCGGTCTATTCTGGCCCTTGCCAAATTCCTGATGAACACGCCCTGTCGAAAACAGAAGCTTCAGAAAAAGCCGGCGTTGACGTACCGGCAGAAGTGTTTGCGCCGAACGCCGACATACGTGCGCGATTACTGGAAGCAGTTTTCGGCCCGTTCTGCGAAGGATCAAGCTGAAGCCATTTCCCATCCTATGAACAAAATCAATGAGTTCGTCAGGAATCCTATTGCACGTGCGGTAGTGGGGCAAACAAAAGGGACCCTCGATTTGCGCCGCATCATGGACCGCGGAGCCATTCTTCTTTGCCGTCTGTCGAAGGGCCGTTTAGGCGCCGATGTTTCCTCGATTCTCGGGTCACTTATCGTTTCGAAGATCTCGCTTGCTGCCCTTGAGCGGGAGAATATGGCCGAGCACAGGCGCCGGCCGCATACGCTCTTCGCCGACGAGGTGCAGAATTTCGTCCATGGCGTGGACTTTCCCACAATTCTTGCGGAGGCCCGCAAATATCGCCTGACGCTCGCCATCGCGACACAAACCATATCTCAACTCCCGGATGCGCACGCAGTGTTCGGGAACTGCAATATCGAGATCGCGTATCGCCTGGGCGGCGAAGATGCGAAGCTTATGGCCGAGGAGTGGGGCAACCAGTTCCCCCCGACCGCATTCATGCGCATGAACGACTACTGTTTCTACATCAACTACGTGCGGGGCGAGGTGCCGCAGAGGAATGATATTGTATACCAGGCGAATCCGGAACCCGCCCGGCGCGGAGACGAGGCAAGCGGCGCCCTTGTGAAGGTTACCAGTCGCAAAACCAACGGACTTCCCCGACATGTCGTGAACGCGAAGCTCTCACGGTTCTTGGGCGTCTAGCATTAGGGCCAGCAGTGAAGCTCGGCAGCCGCGCTCGTAATGGTATAGGCCGAGGTATTCTCAATGAAAAGCTGAATCATTTTCTTGGCGTATCCTAATCCCCGCCCGCCGTCATCATTCTCCTTGTTCATATAACACAGTATAACGCTAATTACAATCTAAGAACGTCCCCCGTGACACTTCCAGCTGCGTATCTGCCGAACGTACATGTGATTCGTCCCGGGCTGTCCTTAGATACAGTCGAAGTATCTCGCCGCTTTCAATAACAAGACACAACTAGCTCCATGAGTAATTTCACTCTGCATTACCATACGGACAGCATCCTTTAGTGGGATCCGGATGATTCTTAGAACCTCTCCTTCATCCGGAGACCGCTCGACATACTCTAACTCTCGCGCGATAAACATGTAATTACGTGACGCAATTAACGTAGTGAAAGGATCAATCACGCCCAGATCAATCCATTCCTTCGCGATAATACCCAATTCTTCACGCAACTCCCTCTCTGCGGCCGTCTGAGGAGTCTCCCCTTCCTCCAGGCCTCCGCTGATTAACTCGATAGACTCCCTCTGCACAGCATACTTGTACTCCTCAACTAAAAACACGTCCATCTGTGCTGTGACAGCCAAGACAGAAGCCCCATCCTTCATTGTTACTACACCGAACACTCCGTGAGATCCACCAGGACGGACCACTTTGTCTTCGCGGATATCGAGCCAATGATTACGATATAGGTGCTTGGTGTCCAATATCTGATATGGGCCGATTGCTCTATCACGATTCTCCATGGGTTTCATTCCTTCCTTGGAGGAATCACGTAAATCGAGTCTTCGAGTATCCGCGCCTCCTCATTTCTCACGTCTTGTTCAATAATTAACTGATAGCCACGGACCTTCAGGGGAACTGTAATCACACTGAGCAGCTGTTTTAGCAGCGCTCGTTCTGACAGAACTCTGAAGCACGCGAGAGAGCCTGGACTATGTACCCCCATACACCCAATCAATACGGTATCCTCGTTTGCTGGATTCTTCATCACTGTGAGAAGGCCGAAGTCTCTATTTATCGTTCCGATACCGTTCACCTTCCCATACTCGGGGTATATAGATTTGTTTGTCTGGCGATCGTTAAGTCGCAGACGTGTATAGTCAGGCATAGTATGATCGATTACATAGCGTAACCCGTCGAAATGATTGAAATATCGATCCGTGAATTGATTGGACGTAGCACCGCCGCTGATCAAAATGTGTTCCTTGTCTAGCAGTGGTGTTACGACCTCTCCCATCTGGGTATTATACTCATGAACCGGATTCTGGCCAAACCATAACTCACCAAAGGCTCGATGTAAGCGACTAATACCCGTCCGATCTTGATCGATCGGCCATGAATAGCTGCGAACTTTTCGGTTAACAGGTATAGCATGTATTAGGTTAATCCGCTTCTGGCCGATCAGTGGATACCAGAACCGATGAAAAGGACAATCATTCTGTTTCAACGCCAGTTCTACGCGCTGAGCTCCTTCTTGTATAATTAGTTCAAAAGACTCCGTTCTGACAAAACCAAGTCGAGTGGAGTGATCCTGATGCAATTTCCCTAGGCCGGTTTTTGCCGTTCGAATCCGCCGCGCTTGTGATTTATGGCATTCCATCGCTGCAATCTGCTCTCTATCGTATTCTGTGGTGTCTGTAAATACTGTCGGCATGAAGGAGGACTCAATGAGAGAATTTACAACCGGATATGCCATAATCGGTTTCCTACGAAAGAGTGCCATAGTGATCTCGTGCGCGGCTCTATGATCATTGTGGCTATCATGATCCGTGTGGGTGAAAACAAGGTCGGGGTCGTAGTCGCGCTCCTTCAAAACCCGCCGGATTCGAGTCACGGTATCGCCGCCACATTTTAGAAAGCTATCAGGGAAATCCATGAATAAGATCGCTTCTCGTGGAACTCCGAGTACAGCAGCGCCGGCGATGGCTTCTTTTTTTCGCTCGTCCGCGGTCTTTTGGTTCTCTTCGGTAGTTAGGATACAAAAACAGACATCCCAGCCGTCTCTTCGTAGCCGACATACTGAACCACCTGCTCCTATTTCAATATCGTCGGCATGGGCGCCAATGAAAAGCGCTCGGGGTCGGGCAGTTCTCTTCATAATCGCTATCTCCTACGAGCATGGCTTTTTTACTAGGAAGTCTTCCGCAGCTAGCACATCTAAACCCGTGGACCAAAATGTCCTCAAAGCGTCATGAATCGAACACACAATAGGCTCGCCCTTGACATTGAAGGAAGTATTTAGAATAACTGGCACGCCGGTAATACGATCGAACTCAGTCAATAGTCTATGGAACTTTGGCAAAATCGACTGCTTCACAAGTTGGACCCGGCAGGTGCCATCAACATGTACGATTGCCGGGGCATCTCGCCGCAATTCTTCTGTGGCTCGGAATGCGATAACCATGAAAGGAGCATCCGTAGAAGATTGAAGGTACCGGCCAGCTACCTCAAAAGGCATCGAGGGACAAAACGGACGCCAGTATTCCCGAAATTTGATAATGGCATTAACTCGGTCGCGATTCTCGGCGCGACGTGGGTCTGCAAGTATACTTCTTTGGCCCAATGCACGGGGGCCGCCCTCCATACGACCTTGAAACCAGCCGACGATACGTCCTTCCGCGAGCTCTTTAGCCACAACGCTGCAAATGTCAGGTGCCCGGTGATAGGAGGCACCTGTCAGCTTCAGCACGGTTTCGATTTCATCGTTCGTTTCCTGACGCCCGAGGGCGAGAGTTTGGAGTCGCTCTGGCCTGATTCCTGTCTTTCTAAAGCAAGTTGCCAAGGCTGCACCGGCCGCGCCGCCAGCGTCATTACATAGGGGCTGAGCGAATACATCATCGACCTCAGTAAGTTCGAATATGGTGCTGTTGAGTTTGACATTGTGGCCGACACCCCCACCGACGCAAATGTTTTTGATTCCAGTCTCTCTAATCCCCCAGCGCACCAAGCGAATTACCGCTCGCTCTAGTGCGTCCTGAACCGCGAAGGCAAGATTCTCATGCCACTGAGTGATCTTCTCATCTGGTATTCGAGGCGGCTGATGAATACGATCGACAAGAATATCGGTAAAGCGATCGGAGTAAGTCCGCTCACCATAGTGGATGGCAGTTGGATCGAGTTCATAGCCCACGCCATCAGGTGAAGGAAATAAAACCGTCCCGACTTGAGCTTGTAAAACCGAATCTGGCGAACCATATGCAGCGAGACCCATTACCTTGTACTCGCCGTCGTATGCCCTGAAACCTAGGTACTCAGTAAACGCAGCGTAAAACCATCCAAGCGAATGCGGCATCGTAATCACGTAAATCGGTTCGATCACATCTGAAACATGGCGCCATAACACTGTACAGTGTTGGTCACCCGAGCCGTCTATTGTGACCACAAGGGATCGGTCAAAAGGAGATTGCATGCAGGCATGAAAGGCGTGGGTGTAATGATGTGGAATTTCCTGTAATGGAGGAAATGAAAGTTCCCCAAACTCACGCCGCCAGTGATACTCGTGGTGCGCGCGATAGAAGACAGGGTGGTAGCGCCGCAAAACGTCTCTTTGCCACGAGATTGTGCGAGGATCAACCTTCCACTTCGTTTTCATTTCGTCGAAGAACGTCGCCATTGTGCCGTCCGCATGGGCCGTCATGTTCCAGTTAATCCCGACGGCCTCGACATCGGATAAAGCAATGCCCGCGGTCTTAAGGCAAAATTTGAGCGATTCGATTGGATAAACTCGATAAGCATGTTTGACTCTAATATGCCTTTCCTCTTCTGAGTAGGCGACGAGCTTCCCTTTGTGCACAAGGGCAACTGCAGGATCGAAATTTCCTTCGAAAATCCCCAAGAAGAAGCCGCTCCCGTTTGACGGCGCCACTGCTGATGTCATGAACCCTCCCTTCGACACGTCTCGGCCTACCAAGTTCCGATGGCAGGTTTACTCTCTGATTGAGTCATGTTTAGAGCTCAAATCATCGTAAGTAGCTTCAAGAACAAGTAACTGTTCTGGTGTATTGACACCCAGAACCTCCCGCGCTTCGGGTAAAGGAACCGTTCGGAGGCGCCTAAGATTGGCCGCCTCGGCGAGGACATCGGTGAGATACAATTCGCCCTGGGCGTTGTGAGGCTTAAGAGCTTGAAGTTCCGAGCGGAGCCATGTTACATTGAAACAATAAATACCCGGATTGACTTCGGTAATTAATCGTTCTTCCGACGTGGAATCGGCAAGTTCCACGCACCTTGAGAATGAGCCGTCAGCACTGCGCACAATCCTTCCCCAATCGCGAAATGCGACGCGCCAGTCGTCGAAATCTCTGAGTTTCACCGTAAGCATTGTTACCAACGCACCGTGATCGTGATGGGCTCTTGCGAGCAATCCTATTGTAGATGACGAGATTAACGGCTGGTCGGCATAGAGCACCAACACCGTATCCGATTTGGGAGGAACGTACGGCATAGCGGACAATACAGCATGGCCAGTCCCAAGAGGAAGATCTTGTGTCGCATAGGTTATAGGGTGCTCAGGAAGCTCTCGGCGAAAAACGTTTGTGGCAAGCGGGGCCGTAACTACTATGATTCGATTGGAGACTCTTGATTCCTGGACGGCAGCTATGAGGTGTAAGAGCATGGGCTTTCCTCGCAGTGGCAAAAGGGCTTTAGGTCTACCTGGAAAGAGATTCTGCATGCGCTTGCCTTTACCGGCCGCAGGGATGATAACGGTCAGGTCGGGTAACATTATTTTTCTCCGATGACTCTCAGAGAGAAGAAGGGGGGACAAGCAGTCGATGTAAGTCGCGGTAGAGAGCTAAAGAATCAGCAATAGACTGAAGTTCAGGCTCTGTCTTGGCGCCATACCGCTCACGTGACGCTTCGGGAAAATCACACTCGATCTGCCTCACCAACCCATCAATGATCACCGCATCGGGCCGTCCTCCGGTACATAACGCCTGCCAACCGTCTTCGAACTCTGGCGTCGTGAGAAGCTGACAATATAACAAGTTTCGAAACTCGCCAGCGCCTTCACACGAAGGCTCAGTTTTCCTGCCCATCGTGGGCTTAATCCCCTGTTTCTTGCGCAACCAATGCACATATTGGATCACCACGCGAATTCCAGGGTCAGTCGTCCAAAAGTTTAGAATCATTGCTTCCGATTTCCGAACACATAAGAAGAAGTCGATTTGCCGAGAATTATACATTACCGTCACGGTTCATGGCAATTGCACATCTTGTGCCTGTTCTCTGCCAACATCCTCTGAAAAGTTTGAAGTATATGGAGCGGCCCGCCCTGCCGCTCATGAGTCGCCCCCCTCACATATCAATCGCTTTGTGGCCCTTGATGGAAATGGGCTTCGCGATCATATTCCCGCTCGCCCCGGCACCGTATGCCTGTAAAATCGGCTCGCACGTTCGCTCCACGCTTCTTTCAGACCCTCCGTCACCGGAACACTGTGACTTCACCTCCTTCAGGTTGTCAAGGGATTCTCACTCCTCGATCTGTCGAACAGGCTCGGCAACCAAATAGGAACCCCGCCCTTTTTGGGGGCGGGGTTTTTCCAAGACCTCTAAATCGCCAGCAGTTTCCTGATAGTCTCCGGCTCCAGTTCATCAGCCTGGCCGGGCAACTCCAGCGCTCGAACGTGCGTCAGACGGGCTATCGGTTGCAGAAGGGCCGCAGTGGCCGCTCTGCCGGCTTCGTCCGGGTCCAAGCACAACGTGACGCAGGAGAACGCCGCGAGCACCCGAATCTGCTCCTCTGAAGCGGAACTTCCCATAAGCGATACCACATTGCGGATGCCCGCTTGGTGGAAGCGCATGACCGAGAACAATCCCTCCAGAACAATGACGTGATCTGCCGCTTCCGGAATCCTGTGCAGGTTCCAGAGTTCCAGCGACTTCTTGAAGCCGGGCGGAAAGACGTATTTTGGCTCCGAGCCATCAATCGAGCGTCCCGCATAGGCCACGGGATTCCCCTCCCCACGGGCATTCCATATCGGGAAGACGATTCTGCCTTTAAGGAGCTTGGAGTTGCCGGGGAAGTAGCCGACGCCGAAGTATTCCGCCGTCTCGGGTGTAATGCCGCGCTGGGCCAGATAGGGGTGCTTGAAATCGATGTGCTGAAGCCGGAAGCCGAGAGGCTTGTTTTCGCCGGGCTCCGTTTCGGAAGCTGCGGCCGTATCGACCGGCTTCTCCGCCGGGCGCGGCTGCGATTCTGTTGCCGCCGACCGGGCCTGAGGTTTGCTTTCCGCTGTAGTTGCCCCCTGCCCGTTTATAAGCCAGGCGTTGAGGCCAAACCAGTCGTTGAGTTTTGTGCCAATGCGAAAGAGACTCGAATCCTTCTCCATGGCCATCACGAAATCCAGCATGTTGCCGCCCTTCTTGCCACCGCGATTGGCGATGCAGGAATTGGAAAAACAGTCCCACACCCAACCGCTCTCTTTCAAAGCTGCCGTAAACGAATTGTCGTCAGTCTCCCTCGTGTGGGTCGGGAGCGGACACTTGCCGCGGAAACTCCCGCCGCCTTGGGCTTTGAGTTGGAATCCGTACCGGGTCATGAGATCCGGAAACGACACCGCCTTCTTAATCCGTGCTAAATCAGGTTTCTTGCCGTTTGTTTTCATGTCAAGAACTCTCCAGGCGCAAATACTAGGCCGGGCGTGAGGCGGCGCGAAGACAGGGAAGCTTGCCGCATTCGGCAGTTATCGAGCCGTCCCGCACTTCTTTGCAGTTGACTTCCGTAAGGTCTCCTTCGCGAAAAGCGCCAGTGCGATCGCATCGAAGCGGTTCGACTGGAACCGGTCCTTCCATTTGCGGTCCTGCCGCAGGTAGGCTTTAAGTTCCGGGAAACGCGCCGCGATTGTCTTAGCGACCTCAGCCTTGTCCGCATACCCGTTCCGGCAAATGCGCGACTTCACGGTTGAAGACGCGAACTGGACCGTTCGCACCTTTTCCCTTTTCGCAATCGTTGCTATCAGTGTGGCGAGTGCGTGGAGGACGCTTTTCTGCCGCGTGGCGAAGGGTGATACCTCAATCGCGACCACAGCGGGCCGGAAGTCACGAACGTAGCGGCGAAACCTTGCGGCTCCGGCCGCCAGGACTTTCCGTCTCGCTGGCGCGTGCCGGAGGACTTCCACAGCGTGGTAGATCAGTCGCCCACCCTCAAGGACGGCAATGCCCATCTCCCGCGTTCCGGGATGTATCGCCAGGGTGCGCCTGCCACGTCGAGCCATTTACGCCTGGATTACAGTTTTGTTCGACCTTTGTAGCTTCTTCGGAAAAGGAGGCCAGGGCAAGTGCCAGCGCGTCAAAGAGGTTGACCCGCTCGTCTTCGCTCATCCAGGGCTTCCGGTATCGTGGTAGGCGGAGCTCAAGCTCCGGGAATAGTCGGGCTAGGGCATGGGCGCGCTCGAATTTGTTCTTTTTGCCGGCGAGGGCAGGCAGTGAGCGCAGCCGATGCATCGGGACCCGAAGGACGCGAACACTTGCCGGAGCCTCGGAGGCGATTTGATCAAGAAGCGTTCTCATCCGCTGGCACCGACGTGAGCCTCGCGAAATCGGGTCTTCAAGAGCGACAATTTGCGGTTGAAAACGGGCGATGAGGCTTGCAACGGCCTCAAGCGCGCGGCCTGAGTTCGCGTTCCCGGTCGTTCTGGTCCCCCAGTCGATAAGATGGTGTGGACCTTCCAGGACAGCGAATCCAATGCTGCGGGTCGCAGGGTCGATGCCAAGAACCCGGCGGAAGGGGGTCGCAATCATGGCAGCGGTTCATGAACGTCCATTTCTCCCTCGACAATGGAGCGCAGAAGTGCGATCTTCCGCGAGGTGATTGCATCATCCGCGGTCTCATCGAGGATTTTGATAAGCTGCCCGGCGCGCACGATGACTTGCCGCTGGACGTCCTGGTAGGCTCCGGCGAAAAGCTCGCTTGAGGGCACGCGGAAAATCGCTTGATAACCGAAGACAGCCCGCACCGAAGGGATACGGCTGAAGTTCTCGTACCGGCTGACCTTCGTCCCCGAGGTGGCGCCAAGAAGCAGCGCGACCTCGTCCTGGGAAAAGCCCGCGCGTCGGCGATAGGTCCGGAGGTAATTGGGTAACGGCTGATAAGGCACGGTGGGAGGGATTTTTGAGCGTTGCCGCTTTAGTTCTCATCCTACCGACCGGGTGTGCGGGTACCAGACTGAAAAACTTGCCGGGGCCGGCAAGTTCACGATAAAAAACCGTGGAGCACGAAGGACGAGCGAGAGTATTCCTTCATTAAAGCATTCCGCATTCTCACGTCCTGTGGGAAAGGTGTGGACGAAATGGCGGCCCTTCTTGCGAACGCGGTTCGGAGCTTAGGATTCTCCATGATTCGGCGAGGAGTTCGGACCGCGGCGTCGCCTCGAAACAGTCTTTGCGGGCTCGCGTTTCCAGCGGCGGCCCAGATGCGCCTCAACGCGGCGGACGATCTCCACCGCCGGAATGTCCAAAACGGCCGCAAGGCTCAGTATCGTCCGAAGTGACGGATTCACCTTGCCCCGCTCCAACATGCTCATGTACGTCCGGTGGTAGCCGCTCTCGAACCCGAGGTTTTCCTGGGAAAACCCCCGTTCAGTCCGAATCTCCCGAAGGGCTTTGGCAAAAGCCTCCTCGGGCGTCAGGGTCTTGTTCTTCGCATGCCGCTCCATCTATACGAGATGCTGCGACAGCGGCAGAGCAAATGACTACATAAAATTTAGTGGCATAATATAGTGAGACATAATATATTATGACAATCGACGGCCCAAAGCCGGCGGGATTGCTCACGTTTAGGAGGATCCGAGATGCTCTCGTTCAGATTACCGCTGTTTGCTTTCGCGCTCTTTTGCACCCAGTTCAACGCCCAGAGCCTGCCCCCATGTTCTTCGCCAGTCGCTCCCGCCGTTCCGGGTGGCGGCGCGGTCATTACGAGCGTGGCGAATTTCGTAACCCGCCAACCCTTCACAAGCGGCATTAACCCCAATTTCACGTCGGGGATGGAGCCTTCCGGCCCGGTGTCGTCCGGCGAACTGGTCTCCATTATGGGTTCATGGCTTGCCGCCGACAGCACGTACCCCATGGCCGATGGGACATGGCCGGCGAGCCTGAACGGTGCCGAGGTTCTCGTCAGTGCAGGCGGGGTGGTTGTAAATGCCCCCATCCTCTATGCGGGCATGCGCCGGGACGGCCCGGTTTTCGGCGCCATCGCCAATGCTGAAATCGTGGCGCAGTTGCCGTTCAATCTGGAGGGGGGCACCGTGACGCTCCAGGTCCGGGTGAGCGGTCGGTGCGTGGGGAACCAGTTCACACTTCCCCTGGCCCTTAATACTGCCCTCTTCGTCCAGCCACCTTATACCGTTGCCGTGGGCACGAAATCCGGCTCCGCGATGAGTATTTATGGGACTGGGCTTGGAGACGTGGTTGATCCCGCGTTCCGCGCCGGGCAGGCAGCGACATCGCCCATTCCAGTGCGGGCGAATGTCAGCGTCACGCTAGGCGATATGCCCGCCACCGTCAGCTACGCCGGCGTTTCCGGCCTGCCTGGCTTGTACCAGGTCAACTTCCAAGTCCCGACGCTGGTCCCTGGTACGTACATCACCCGCTTTGCAGTGGACGGCACCTCTGCCGGGTCCATTCTCGTGCAGGTTCAATAATCGACTTTTCCCGTACGAGAATTCCCGTGTTCTTCGTTGATGACGCTGGGTCCGTCATCATAGGCGACAGGATCTACCGCCGCGACCGCGTCGACTGCTGTTCCTCCTTGGCTGAGTGCTTTGAAGCGGTAAGGATTTCTGATCCTCCACGGGTGCGTCGGACGGCCTCGTACGTCGCCGATCTTGTCGGCCAGCGTTTACCGAGGTCTTCGCAGTTGCAATTTGAGGTGCCGCGGGCGGATAACGCGCGACTCGTAGGGAGCCTCCGGAAGCAGTCCTTCCCCGGATTTTGTCCGGAACCGACAATACGCCCAGGGCCGGCATTCACATCCTTGTCGTCATCGACAAAACGACAAACTGCGTCAATGCCTTCGGTAGACAGGTCATAAGCTTCGATTGGTTCTGAGATCCCACCCGGCTTCCACTTCCCCACCTAATGTGCCGTCAGGTTTGACGTCGACGAATTTCACAATCGCGCGCGAAAAGTTGAGCGAAACCCGATCCGTGACCATTTCTCCGTTGCTCGTGCCACCGGTTTCGTACCGGGAGACGATCACGTCCTCGAACGTCCATTGCAAGTGATCATGTTGTCCAGCACCAGTTCTCTGGCGGCAGGTCAGGACGACCTTGGACAGGTGCCGGCCAGTTGAACATGCACGAAAAAGAGCGGGGGTCGCTTTATTCACCGGCATGCTGAATCGTAAATCCTCAATCCGCAGGCGGCCGACACCCGCCCCCGAGCCGTAATCGCCAGCGCCTGTTTGTTCCGCAACAAAGCCCCAACTTTCAATCTCAATCTCGTCGTTGTGCTCCGCGTCGCGGCTTCCGCCGGCGATCCCATCAATCTTGAGGAAAAAATCGCTCATACTCAATCCGAATCTCGCGCCGCAGCCCTTAATCTTCAGGCGTCATCACTGAGGTGTCACACGCATGCCTTTCTTGGCGGCAACGAGGTCGGCTAGTGCGATGCGTCCATTGTCGGTGAGGGCCCACACGGATACTGGCTGCGCCTTGTCGCCCGCGGCCACTTCGATGATGCGCTTTTCAATGAGTCCCAGGCAATAAAGTTGCAGCTTTAGCTTGTCCATACTTCGCTCGGTGATGCTGACGCTTGTTTTACCGCGCTCGAAGTGATCCGCGATCCATGCCGATAGCCGCCGATACAGATCGAGTCCGCTGGCGAGCTCGATGCAAGCTAGCCCGAAGACTTGAAACGCGGCATTCCACGCCACGGTTATTTCGCGCAATTCTCCTTGGGATGCTGCTTCGACCCGGTACTTCAGCGTTACTGGATCGCCGCCTTGCGCCAACATGGAGGTGTCCCGTACACCTGCGGTGCGCAACGCGGAGAGCTCCTGCTCTAAGATCCGGACTTGTTCGAGAAGTCTTGTCATTTTTTCGGCATCTTCGGTCGTCTTGGCGTATCGACCTTTCACCCAACCTTCAGCGGGGTGGGTTTTGATCAGCCTGGCGTAGCTGGTGGTGACCGCCGTGCCGAGGTCTCCTGGCGTGAGCCAGGATTTGCACTGCTTCAATTGCACCTTCTTGCGAAAGCCTGCAAGTTTTTCTCGCAGTTGGGGATCAACGTCCGTATGTTTGGCCGGAATCAAGCCAGGATTGCTGTGCACGAAGCCAAGCACAGGTTTGCCACTCTCGACGGCATAGTCATACTCTTTCTCCGTATATCCCACACCGGTAGCATCCAAGCTCCCGTAGCGGCCTGCCAGGATGACGAGATAATAATCGCAGTCGTCAATGACGCGCTGAATCAACGTCCAGGAATCTTCATCCGAAGCCGGGAAGAGCTCCATGCCTGCCGGAATACAATCCAGCTCCAGGAGCGCCTGCATTACCGCGCGCCGCTCATCGATCAGATCCAGGAATGTCGAGCTGACGAATACTTGGTAGCGCTTCTCCATCGTGCGCATTCTAACAAGGAACACACCGCGATCGTGAGCAGGCCGAATCACGCCACTCGTACAATAGGGGCCGTACTCTGGAGAACCGGAGAACCTAAGCGCCAGGGATTGATGACTAGCGTTAATCACGCCGCGCTCGTCCAGCGCCCGCGAGACGGAGGACTTTCGCTCTGGGCTCCTGGTCTGCGAAGGGAGGGCTGTGCCGACCGCGGCGATTGGCGCACTACCGCCCTTTGCCTCTCCCAGCGACATCGCGAATTCCGCCTAGCGAAACGGTGAATGTCGCAGTGATTTCGTCCGGAGCTTCTGTTATTGCGTCGCACTTCACGTGTGAAGTGCGACGCAAAGAGACACCGCTATCTGCACGCGGAATTCCCGCGGCAATCGCTTCAGCAGCGTCCGGTATCCGATCTCCACGCGGCAGCTTCAATATGACCTCCGCCAGTGTTCCCGTAAGCACTATCCGATCTACGAGAAGCTGATACACACGTCGCTTCGTCGCGTAATCGGCACGAACGAGTCTATCTCGCGCAATCTTATAGATCGCCTGAGCTGATCCGGCGGCGTCCCGGCGCTGTTGCTCCGCGCGCGTCTTGAGCATGAGGTTCTGCTTCTGCTGCTCAAGATCACGCCGCCTGATCGTCAACTCCCGCCGCTTAACGGCAAGTACGGACTCGGCGTAAAACCCTTCGACCTCACAATCCAATAGACGCTGCTCGGCTACGCGTAGATCCCTCTCGGCGCGCTCGACAGTTCTCTGATCAGTACCCCAGGACGATTTAGATAGACGGCGGTCGCGGTACTTGGCCGTCACGCCTGGCAAGGCGTCCGGTCGCTGCAGGAACTGCAAGAAAGCCGGCCACACAGCGGCATCAAGCCTGGCTTCGGGGATTGTTTTACATGCCATGCAATGGTGGTCGGTCCAGTAGCTCCCGTGGTAGTATTTGTGCCGACCATGTTGCTGCGCATTGGCCACGAGGCCTTTACCGCATACCCCGCATTGGATTCGTTTCGCGAATAGAAATTCGTGCTTCGTCCGCCGTGCGGATTCCATGCTGTTTTTCAGCAGTTGCGTGCGGGCAGTTTCGAAAACCTCCGACGAGATGATCGATGGCGTAGAAATGCGAATCCATTCGTTCTCGGGCCGCAAGTCTGGGGAGGACAACTTGCTGCTGCCAAGGCGTCGATATTTACGGAACCACGCAGTCCCCGTATACACGTCGTTCGCGAGTATCCGCTTGATCGTTCCTTGGCACCAGTAATACTGCCCATGGCGGGGTTTAGCTGTTCCCCGAGAATCGAATCTTGTGGGGATGCGCTGTTCGCAGGCTCGTACTGCCATCTTGTGCATGGATAATTTCTCCTTCACCAGCCAGAGGAAAAACCGGCGCACCCAGCGCGCCTCGGATTCGCGTATTCGGAGTCTCAGGTCAGGGCCCTTTTCGTAGCCGTATGGCGGGACCCCTAACCACTTGCCATCCCGCATTGCACGGGTGCGTCCGGCGTAGGTTCGTTCCCTGATCTTCCGCCGTTCCTCGGCCGCCACCGCGACCTGAATGGCGCGATTGAAGGGGTCCTTTAGATCTTGGGTCGCAAACCGCAACTCCACGCCGAGGTCCGTCAGTTCCTTCTCGTTGACGTAGAAATAATACTCATCACGCATCATCCGATCGAGCTTCCAGAAGTAGACCGCATCAATTTCCCCTTGTCTGGCATAGGCGAGCAGCTTCTGCCAACCCGGCCGGTCATCGGTTGACCCGGACTTGCTGTCATCCAGTATGTGCTGTGGCTTCACGACGCATCCGTCGCGATCTACTGCCGCAGCCAATGTCTCCTCGCGCTGATACTGTGGACCGTAGCCCTTCGTTTGGTCATCTGACGATACACGAATGTAAATAGCTGCGCGGGTGGGGCCCTGCCTCGTCATGGAGATTGGAGATAGTTACGTCGCAATACTATCATCGGAATTCCGTTCTGCCAATAGATAGTCCAGAAGTTCGAATACAGCGTCGTAGGCTACGCTATCGTCTCCGTTCCATACTCTCACGACGACTCCCATCTCAGTAGATACTGACCTCGGGGCCATCCTTGAACCGTATAAAAATCGCGTATCCTTTGGAGTCGTGAAATTCTGCCGTTGGCGGCAACAGTCTTGAGGACGCCCGGATACCTAGACGATCCAACTGGAACCCGCGAAGCCAGCAGCGCTGAGGAATACGGACTCTTCTTTGTAGGACAGCCTACTCATGGCTTGTCCCACAAACCGCAGCGTTATTGGAGCCTTGTTTTGAAGGCTCGCCTCCTCCCTTCGCGGTATTCTCGTCGAAGGTCGATTAGGACGCGGCTACGATTTGCGCGTTTGCGGTGACTATAAGACACACGTTACACCTGCATGACGTAATCTTGAAACGCTCACACTCAAAATTGCGTCTGATTGGTAGGTGAAGAAGGAGCACCGTTCTTGTGCGAAAAGCAGTTCACGTTCTTCTGTTCCTGTTGACTGGGATTGCTATGGGTTCCGTACAAATGTTGCGGGCGGAGAGTTGTGGCGGATGCGGAGCGGAGGCACGAGCGGCGCACGAAATGAGCAAACCGCGCTCGGCACCGCCGCCTGCCCCATCCCCGTCACCATCACCTTCGGCGAGGCCCCGTCCCGATCACGACGTGTCGGAACCCCGGGGAGACAGTATTGTCGGCGGACCACATGATCCAAGGCAATTGGATCGCGTGTTGCGGGAAATGAACTCCCAGGAGGGCCCGAAGAACGGCGGTCGTGATGGCGGCAAGTCTGGACCCTCAGGAAGTTCTGGTGGAAAGTCGGAAGGCAGAGATGGATCACGTGGGAATGGAGAAGGTAGCAGCCCTGCGCATTGAAGTAGCTCGCCTCCACTGCCGCTGACGCCAAAATAGATGACCGACGCGGGACTGCCCCTGTGTCCAGGCCCTGCGTGGCGTGGTGACTCTCCGGCGCGCACGAAGACGCATCCTATAAATCGAGCCTGCTCCACAGTAGTATGCACGGGCTAAGAACGTGGCCAGGATACATAGACGAATCAAAAAGCCACACCTTTCGAGGTGTGGCAGGAGCGTTACTTCAAGAACCGGTCGTAACAACCTGAAGCCGAAAGCTCGATGCGCAGCTTTTCCATTGCGCATGAGTGGATCTGGCTGATGCGACTCTCGTTGACGCCCATTTCGAGCCCAATTTGCTTCATGGTCCAGCCTTTCAAATGATATAGGCGGACCACTCTCTCGTACCGCGGCGTGAGGGCCCGAAGTGCGGCATCGAGGATTGCGGCGAGTTGCGCGTCAGCAGCTAACTGCTCCGGATCACAGCCGTTCCCCTCTAAATTCTCCACTGAGATTGTCGAACGCTTACCGAGCGAGTGCGGTAAGGCGGCGCCGGATTGGTGCAGCGTTCGTGAGAGTCTCCGCCAAGGCTTTCCGGATAGGTCAAGATGCCGACCAATTTCCTCGTCGGAGGGGGTTCGACCGAGTTTTGTGGCCAAGGCAGATACGGCGCGTTCGGCTGTGTTGTGTTGAGCTCGAACCTGCCGGGGCAGCCGGTCAAGCCCTCTCAGGTAATCGGCAATGGCACCCCTGATGCGATGGCGAGCGTAAGCGGGGAACGGGATGCCTCTTGCGGGATCGAATTTCCGAGCGGCCTGGAGTAAGCCCAGGTTTCCGGCGCCAACCAGGTCATCCAAATCAACGCCGGCCGTGACGGTGCGGCGGTAATGCCGGGCAATCTGCATCACAACACTCACGTGCTGCTCCGCGATCGCGTTCGAGGACAGTTCGGAATGAGAAATTCGGAATTTGCGTGGTAGTTTACGTTCAGGCACACGATCACCTCAGTTTCAGGAAATTTGGAGTTTGCGAGCGCGGGGCTCCCTAGATGCTGCTGAATGGCGGGAGTTCGATTCGCGAAGGACCGGGTTCAGGATTGGTCCGGGAGGCGATTTGTGCGAGACGGGGAAAGTTGCTGGAAATGAAAGGAATGCCTCGGTATAGGTCGCGTCGGCTCGTCGCCGGAAGCCAGGCTCTTAAGGTCGCGTTCAAGCTGGCCGATATATCGCGTGATAGCAGACAGAAAGGAGGACGAATCGATGAGACCTCAAACGATCGTAAGGGGCGGCGGTGACGGCGGCGGCGGACTCGCCCTCGATTAGGCAAGCCCCGCAGTCTTGTCCGACTGCCAGCCAAAACGTTACCGTTTACATGAACCAATTCCCCATCCAAAAAGTCTGGTGAACTGGGTCCCGACGCTCTTGGGACCCAGGCTCGCCGGACCCCTCCATGTCTTCCCTTCAGAAATCTATTGCGACGTGGGTCGGGATTATCTCTTCCCTGTCCACAGCCATTGGTGTTATTCAGTCTGAGCCTTGGCTTGTCACGATCAGCGCGATCTTTCTTGGCGCGTCGATTCTGGCGTGGCATTACGGCCGGCGGGAGCGGCGCACCCTCGATTCCGCCAGCCTCAAGATCGAAGGCCGCGGCATCGATTCGCTGAACCTGGCGAATCTGAGCCGGCGCATCAACCGAAGCCTCGTCGTCCAGGAAGTGTCGCGTGATGCCGTCATTCAGGGGGAAACCCTGAAAATCACTGCAACGTACTCTGGATATTGCCGCGCACCTCGCGAGACCGGCATCGAGTTCAGCGTCGACACCGACAACAACATCCCTTTCAATGGACTGGACTGCTGGGGGTACGACCTGATGCGCGACCCCGAAAAGAGGCACCCTATATACCCGATCCTGAAAGGCACGGACGGAAGTTCGAAGAAAATAGTCGTGCCACTCCTTGAACCCCTGAATGCCCACGATCCCTTTAAAGTCGCGCTCAAATGCACGCTGCCGGGGTGCATGAAAAGCGGGCTGGAATACTACGCCGCCGCTTTGTCGTTCGAGCAGGATCAGGTTCCGCATTCCACCGTGCGGCTCACGTTTGTTGGCGATTTCCCTGAGTGGGTGCGGGGTTACGAATTTACCGGAGCCGGCTCTCCGGAACTGCTTCGGGATCTGCTGCCGCTTCCGGGAGAAGGCCGCATTCGCGAGTATGTCGACACGGCAGTTCATATCCCGGGGCAGTCTGCCAGGGTCTACCTGTTTTCACGCCCTTCAAAGACTCAAAGGAGACTAACTCCCTCATGACGGTCCGTCCCTCTGAACTGGTCATTCCTCCTCCCTCAAACGAGAGCGCTCCGGCTGAACCAAGCCCGGACAACGTTGCCGCCAAAGGCAGTCATTCCCTTCTTGGTTGCCAATCTGGTGCGGGTCATTCTTCATACAGCTCTCACGCAGGGAAATCACCTGCCGAGAACCAACTACAAAGGAGATGCGAATGACCGCTACACTGCTTTCCCAAACAGGCAAGATCACACGGACCGAGCTGCAATGCATCCCGGCGCCGCCATCCACATCCACGCACAAGCCGCTCTCGCATTACGAGATTGTCGCGGCACTCCTGGAGACACTCAACTTCCGCCATATCGAAGTCGTCCGCGACGAATACGCCGTCTCGCGCGACGGCATGCGCATGTTCGGCG
>PSRJ01000073.1 GCA_003175985.1 Terriglobia bacterium | reverse complement strand
CCCGCCAGCAGCGAGTCGGAAATGTTGCGGGCGCCGGAGTCGCCGTAGAGCGCGGTGTGTTCCTGCCGCCTCGCGGCGGCCCCGTCGATTAACAAGGAAACGAGCATTCCGCCCGCGTATTCGACATTAACGGCGGCACGTTCGAACGTATCGAAACCCTCTTCGCCTGACGCCATCCCGGTAGCGCTGACAGCAACCGGGAAGCCCGCACCCGTGAGACGGTGTATGCCGTCCAGGATATGGGAGCCGAGGTCGGCCACCGGCCCTCCACCATAGATCGAATAGAAGCGCCAGTTGAGGAAGCGGTCGGGGCTATACGGCATTTGAGAGGCCGCTCCGGCCTGCCAGTCCGGGAAATTCAGGGGCTCGCGAAACTTCACACCACCGCGCCGCAGCACTCCTGGCCGCAGGTAATTCGTAAACCCGCGCGCCGCAACCGATCGCACCCGGCCGATATCAGTCTGCTCAAACAACGGGCTGCTGCGCCGCTGCGAGCCGACCTGAATTATCTGCCGCGAGGCCTTTTCCGCCTCGAGCAGTTCGACCCCCTGCTGCCACGTCAGGCAAAGCGGTTGTTCGACGTAAACGTCCTTGCCGGCCTTCAGCGCTTCCAGGGTCATCCGGTGGTGGGAAAAATCCGGGGTCGCAACCATGACCGCATCGATATCCTGATCCGCGATCAAATCGCCGTAAATCCGGTAGTATCGCGTGCGGTGGCCCTTGGAGCGCGCCAGCGCTACGGCCTCGAACATTCGGGGTTCGTAGGTTTCGCAAACCGCCGCAACCCGCACGGAGGGCTGCGCCAGACAAAGTTCCAGCAACTGGCGGCCGCGCGCGCCGGCCCCGATCATCCCCACCACAACCTGCTTTGACGGCAGCGCCTGTGCCGCCAAAATCCCGCTGCCGGTGAATAAGAAATGCCTGCGATTCATCGCGCGTCAGAAAAGGTACTTTAGCGCGAATTGCATGATCCGCGGGTCGCGCGCGCTCAGAATCTGTCCATAGCTTGGGCTGTTCATCGTGGTATTGGGATTGCCGAAGCGGGCATGATTCAGCAGGTTGAAGGCTTCCGCCCGGAAATCGACCCGCTGGCGTTCCGTTACGGGGAAGGAGCGCGACAACGCAACGTCGACATTCCACGCTCCCGGCCCGGGAATCACGCTGCGCCCCGCATTGCCGAAAGCGCCTACCGCCGGCACCGCGAACGCGGCCGTGTTGAACCAGTGCTGCAGGGTTCTCTGGCCCGCATTGGGATCGCCCACGGTATTCGGCCGGTCTGCGCCGCCTGTACGGGAATTATCCGTGCCCACCGAAACGGTCGAATAGGTGCCCGTTGCGGCTGTGAGAATAGTGGATTCCTGCCAGTTTCCAAGAATCCGTTGCGCCCAAACAGAAGAGAGCTTGGGAGTCCGGAACACACCGGTCATGTTGAACGCATGCCGGTGATCGGCAAAGCAGTTGGCATATTCGCCGTGGCGGTTGAAGGGGTCCTGCCCGAAGCCCGCGCCGTTCAAGGCCACTTCACTCTCGGTCAGGCAATGCGACCAGGTATGGTTCGCGAGCACGGTGAAGTTGTGCGTCAAGCGGTGCTGCACCGACAAAAGCAGGCCGTTGTAGTTGGCATTAGCGCCGTCTCCGAACTGGTTGATGGCCGCGTAATACTGGGCCTTCGCCGGATTACTCAAATAGAGGACGCGGCGATAATTTGTGTTCGCGGTGTTCGAGCACGGCCCCGCGGCCGTGAGACCGTATTGCCCCGCTGCGCAGTTGCCCGGAATGAAGATCGTCGGATTGTAAGGCTCGGCAATCTCCAGGTGCACGGTTCGATTGCCCAGGTACGTCGCCGACACAAGCCAATCGCCGGGGAGTTGCTTCTGCAAAGCGATATTCCACTGCTCCATGTAGGTCGGTTTAGGATGCAATTTGAAATTTCCCAACCCCGTGCCGAACAGCGGGAACTGGACGTTGGCGGGCAGCGGATCGGGCAGAGGATAGGGATTCAAGGTCGGCGCGCTGGCAAACGGATCCGACAGGCCTCCCGCCGGCTGTGGCAGGCTGACCGGGTAGGTGAAAGGCGCATGGATTCCCGGGTGCAGCCATAGCGGCGTCGAACCGTAGAAAAGACCATACCCGGCGCGGATGGTCTCCTTTCCCTTGCCGCGCGGATCATAGACCATGCCGAGACGCGGCGCCAACTCGGCCCACCGCCCATTGAAAAAGTGCGATCCGGGCATTCCGGAATCGCCGGCGAACAACGTTCCCACGGGCGCATTGGTAAATTTCTTGCTTCGTATACCGTCGTTGTACCAGCCCAGATCGAAGATACTGACCTGCGGCACTGCTTTGCGCGGAGCCATGTACGGGTCCCAGCGCAAGCCTGCATTGACGGTCAAGCGTGAGTTGATGCGGATGTTGTCTTGAATGTAGAGCGACGGCACCGTCAGCCGTTCGTCGCCGATTTGCCCGTTGTTCTGCGTAAATGCGGATGGTTTGCCGGTCATGAAGTCGGCCAGCGCATTCCCGGTCACCTGCCCGTTGAAGGTGAAGTTCCCGTTCCGTTGAAAATTGCTGAACGAATTCAGCCGTGAGTTCATGGCATTCACGCCGAGCGCCAACTGGTGCGCGCCCCGAATCATACTCACCTCTTCGGAAAGCTGGTAATTGGTCGATACCCAGGGGCCGGGAGAGCAATTCTGGCACACCGGCAAAAAGTAGTTCGTGACGTTCAGAAAGATGTAGCCCGGAACGCCCTGCGTAACCTTAGACCCCAATTGTGTGGGAGTCGGCACGGCATCCGGCGTATAGCGGATCACGCTCGTGCGGCTGAAGCCCAGGCGGAACGCGCTCATCGTGTTCGGACTGATCGTGAAGGTGTGCCCGAAGACCGCGGTCTGCACTCTGTCGGAAAGCCCGACGCTCGCGTCGGTCGACATCGTGAGCAGGTTGTCCTTGTAGTACGGCGCGTGCGCGTATCCAGTGGTGAAATAGCGGCCGAATACGGAATGCTTGTCGTTGATCTGCCAGTCGGTCCTCCCCACCAACTGGTGCTCGTGGTTGCTGCTCGGAATGCCGTAAATCACCTTCCCGCAGGGATCGCTCGATACAGGCATGTATTTGAGGAAATTCAAAGCGACGGGATTCAACTGCGTCGGGTCGATTCGATTGTTCTGGAAGGGCGCCCGCAGCGTTACGTTCCCGCTGCATGCGGCAATCGCGGTGAAATCGCCCTGGAGAGCGGCGGCGGTCGCCACAAAATTCGTGTTGGCCGCCGGCGCAACTTTTTCGTATGTCCCCTGGTACCCGGCGAAGAAGAACAGCTTGTTCCTGCGGATCGGCCCTCCGAGCGTTCCGCCAAACTGATTGCGCTTGAGCGAATCGCGCTGTGCTGCGAAGAAATTGCGCGCATTCACAGCGTAGTTCCGAAGAAACTCGAAGGCATCGCCGCGAAAGGCATTGGTTCCCGATTTGGTGATGACGTTGACCACGCCGCCCGGCTGCGTTCCGTAATTCGCCGGCAGAGAGCTGGTCTCCACTTTGAACTCCTGCAGCGCGTCGGGAAACGGCATGGGCAGACCCACATTCGAGATCGGGTCCATGTTGCTGCCGCCATCCAGCAGGAACAGGGTCTGGCCTCCCTGGCCTCCGGCGACCGAGAAGGCGACGGCGGTCGGATAATTCTTGTTCGAAAGCAGCGATTGGCCGGCGCTGGTGGGTACGAAATCCGCGGCTGCGCCCGAAAGCGTCACCAACTGCGTGATCTGGCGTCCGTTCAGCGGCAATTCCAAGACCCTCTCCTGGTCGATCACCTGGCCGATTCCGTTGCTGTGCGATTCCACCATGGAGGCATTCGCCCGCACCTCCACCTGCTCGCTGAGGGTGCCAACCTTCAGCGCGACGTTAATCTGCGGATTCGTGTTCACCTGCAGCACAATGCCTGTTTGCGCATAGGGCGCAAAGCCGGCCTTGGTGACCTCCAGCCGATAGGGTCCCGGCAGCAGGTTGGAAACGATATACGCCCCATCCGCGGCCGATTCGGCGGTTCGCGCAATTCCCGTATCCGTGTTGGTGATCGTAATCTGCGCATCCGGAATGCCGGATCCGCTGGCGTCTTCCACGATTCCCGCGATCTGCGAGACTTGCGTCGCCTGCGCCCACACGTTGGGGCCGCTGGCGAGCACACTAGCCAGGATCAGTAGAACTTTCACGGAAGCCTCCGTCGAAACAGAAAATGTGTTAATCGCGCGCCGCTCTGGGTGTGGCTTGCGGCGCCCCGTGAGCCGCCATGAAATCGAGGCGTGGGGTATTCATGGGCAGCACTTGAATCTTGTCGCCGAACTCGAGCAGTTGCTCGTTCTGCGCTGTCCAGCGCGGCCACTTCACCGCCGGAGTGCCGGGATCGCCCGTGTTCGCAAACGCGATTAGGGCGGCAGTCATCTTCTGCGAGAGTTCGTGATCGTACTCGGTCCATTTGCGCGTGGGACGGATCAGGTTCAGAGCTTCCTGTGTTCCGAACCAGTAGGGCACGTCGCTGGTGTGATAGGCGCCAATGGTGGCCGTATCCTGGTCGGCGATAACCACACCCGGGATGTAGGGATGCACCCGCGAGTATTGGAACAGGTACACGGGAGCGGCCCCATACTTCGTATGGACCATTGCCCAGTTTCGGGCGCCCCTTTCGACCATGCCTTCGCGCGCGGCAGTGTGGCCCATCTCGCGCGCTTCGGCATCGGTGGAAGCCGCATAAAGCTTCAGGAAGAGCTCCGCGTCTTTGCCATAGAGTTTCTGGGCGGCCGCGCGATACTCCTCCAGGTTTTTCGCCGACCGCAGGGAATTCGAACTCTCGTCGTGCGTGAAGCCCGCGATCACGGCCACGTCGTTTTGTTTATGGCCCGCGAAGAGTTGGGCCGGAGTCTCGGGGAGGAAGTATCCGTCCACATTGGCGCCGCCGATCCGGATAGCGCCGCCGGTCGCGCCGACTTGAAATTCCTCTTGCAGCGCCAGAATCCGATCGGCGGGCACCTGGCGCATCTCCTCCACCGATTTTGCTTTCAGCGCTTCCTGGATCTTCACGCCGGTCTTTTCGGCATCCTGGAGTTTTGGCGCCTGCCCGTTATTGCCCCAGGCTCCGCCGCTCATGGCCACTACACCGCGGAAGAGCCCCTTAGCGAGAGGACTCGCCTGAAGCAATGACACCGACGACGCCCCAGCCGACTGGCCGGAAATGATCACCTTGGCTGGATCGCCCCCGAACCGCGCGATATTCCGCCGGATCCACTCGAGCGCCGCCACCTGGTCGAGATAAGCGTAATTACCCGACTGGTGGTGCGGCGATCGTTCGGTCAGCTCCGGATGGGCCATGAAGCCCATAGCGCCGACGCGGTAGTTGAAATTGACGAAGACCGCGCCGCGGGCCGCCACATTGGCCCCGTCGTAGAGGGCCATGCCGCTGGAACCGATGGTCGATCCTCCGCCATAAATGAAGACGATCACGGGCAGGTTGGAGCCGGCGCGGGCCGAACCGGGCGCCCAGACATTCAGGTAGAGGCAGTCTTCACTGGTCGGCTCCTCGCCAAAGTAGTGGTTGATGTTGTGCGGGCGCAGGACCTGGATGCATTCGGGGGCTTTGCGGTCGGCGTTGTAAACGCCCTTCCAGGCCTTGACCGGCTGCGGCTCGCGCCAGCGCAATTCGCGCACTGGCGGAGCGGCGAACGGGATTCCCAAATACGCCTTCACGCCGTTAGCCAGAATCTTGCCTGCTACCCGGCCGCTGTCGAGGGCTACCGGGTCGCCTGGTACGGGCGTTTCTACAATCTGCGCACCGGCGGCTGACACTGCCGCCACGAGTAGAGCGATCTTCTTCATGGTCGACCTCTTCGCGAGTGGTTCCATATTAAGGGGCGCCGCCAGTCGAAACAAGGCGGTTACGGTAACGCCACGGTAACTCGCCGCCGAATGCCTGCCAGGGCTGTATACTCCAGTTGTGAAGCTCACGGCCGCCGCGCTATTTCTAGCAGCGGCGCTGGTCTGTCCGGCGCAGCCTGCTCGCCGGCGCGTTCTGGCGATCGGGGATACCAGCACCCGGACCTATCAGCACGCCTCTATTTCCCACGCCCTCGCCACCATCGAGCGATTGGGCCGCGAAACCGGCCTTTACGATACCTGGATCCGTACCGACACGCAGCTTCTGACCCGCAAGAAGACTCCCGGAATCCGCAACCTGGACGACTTTGACGCGATCTTCTTCTATTCGATCGGCGAGCCGGTCATGACCTCCGATCAAAAGGCGGACCTGCTCTCGTTCGTCCGCGATGCGGGAAAAGGCTTCGTCGCGGCCCATACCGGCAATAACAATTTCTTCGACTGGACCGAATTCGGCGACATGATCGGCGGGCGCTTCGACGATCATCCCTGGGAGCTGTTCGATGCCCCCGTTCTGGTCGAAGATCCCTCGTTTCCCGCGATGAAAGGCTTCACTCCCAGCTTTACCATCAACGATGAGATCTACCAGGTGAAGAGCTATTCGCGGGACAACGTCCGCGTACTCGCCCGTCTCGATCCCGATAAGCTCGATCTTGGCAACAAGCGCGTCCATCGCACCGATCGGGACTTCGCCGTCGCGTGGGCCCGCAACTACGGCAAAGGCCGCGTCTTTTACTCGACGTTCGGCCATCGCCCGGAGGTCTGGGATCGCAAAGACGTCCGGACCATGTACTTGGAAGCCCTCAAGTGGTCGATGGGGATGACTGAAGGCGATGCCGCTCCGCGGCCCTTCCCTCTGGCTCCGCCCGTCCGCCCGGAGGCGCCGGTTTCTGCCGTTCCGCCGCCTTACCAGCCCGACACTTCGACGCAGCGCCGTGCCGGCCAGCCGGCGAAGACGATTCTTGCGCTCGGCGATGTTTCCACCAGCGGCTACCAGCATGATTCCATGTCACATGCCCTCGCCACGATCGAGGAAATGGGACTCAAGGCAGGAGTCTTTGACACCCTGATCCGCACCGACCCGCAGCTCGTCACCAAAGGCGCGATCGCTACTGCCACCGGGACGCTGACGTTCTATAAGAACCTGGATGACTTCGACGCCCTGGTGCTGTTTACGAGCGGCGATCCGAAGCTGACAACCCAGCAAAAGTCCGACTTCCTATCCTTCGTGCGCGATGGCAAAGGACTGGTGGTCACGCATTCCGCCGTGAGTTCGTTCCCTTCGTGGCCCGAATTTGCGGACATGATCGGAGGCTCCGCCGCGGAGAAAACCTCGGCAGTGGAAGACTGGGATGTCGCTATCACTGCTCCGGCCAGCGCTGCCATGAACCTGTTCTCCAAATCCTTCCGCATTCGCGATAACTTTTCTCCACTCCAAGTGCGGAAAGATGCACAGGTGTTGGCTTCCTCCGGCGGAGTCCCGGTCGCGTGGACCAAAACCTACGGTAAGGGTCGAGTCTTCGTATCGCAGCTCGGTCATGAGGAAGCCGCCTGGGACCGGCCTGACATCCGCAACATGTATTTCGAGGCGATCCGTTGGGCCATCGGCTTGCCGCCGCGGCCTGCCGGCGGGAAAACAAATGACAGAGTCAGCTCCCATTGACGTTCTGGTCAGCGAAGTGGGGCCGCGCGACGGCCTGCAAAGTATCAAGCGCGCCATGCCCACCGCGGTGAAACACCGCTGGATTGCGGCGCTGGCGGCCGCCGGCCTCCGCGAAATCGAAGTGGGCTCTTTCGTCTCACCAAAGCTGCTGCCGCAGATGGCCGATGCCGGCGAGGTTGTACGTGAGGCTATCCGCATACCGAATCTGACCGTGCTGGCGTTGGTTCCCAATCTCAAAGGCGCCGAAGGCGCTATCGAAGCCGGGGCGCACAAGCTCACCATGCCGGTATCCGCATCGCGCGCGCACAGCCTGGCGAACATCCGTAAGACTCCGGAAGAAGCCATCGAGGAGGTGCGAAACGTCCGGGCGTTGTGTGATGGCCTGGCGCGCGCCCCGGGGCCCACGGTCGAAGTGGGTATCTCCACAGCGTTTGGCTGCTCCATGGAAGGGGCGGTTTCCGAGGATTGGGTTATCCGCATGGCGGCTATGCTGGTCGAAGCCGGCGCCGATTCGGTGGGACTCTCCGATAGCGTGGGCTACGCCAATCCGGTGCAGGTGAAGCGTATGTTTACACGGCTGCGCGGAGAAATCGGCGATAAGGCCGGCGCCGCCCATCTGCACAACACCCGCGGGCAGGGGCTGGCCAACGTCGTGGCCGCTCTCGAAGCAGGCGTTACAACCTTCGATGCCTCGCAGGGCGGGATCGGAGGCTGTCCCTATGCTCCCGGCGCTACCGGAAACATCGTCACCGAAGACCTGGTGTTCCTGCTCGAGTCAATGGGCCTGCGCACCGGAATAGATCTCGAAAAGCTGATTGCCGCGCGCGGCATCATCGCCGAGGGACTTCCCGGCGAACAAATCTACGGGAGTGTGCCCGAAGCCGGGCTGCCAAAGGGATTCGTTTACGCGGCGGCGAAGGGGACCACTCCCTGACGGTCGTGGCTCCGAACGGAGCCGAGCGATCACGGCAGGCCCAATTGAGCCGAAAGCTCCCGGAACCGGGAATCCTTCATCAATGTGTCGAACCGCGGGTCTACCTTTATTGCGATCAGCTCGAAGCAGCGGTCTTGAAAAGCCCGCGTTAACCACTCGAACCCTTCTTCGAATTGCTGCAGGACGAAATGGATCGATGCCAGCTCGAACGGCGAGACATAGCGTTTCTTCGCCAGATCGTGCAGTTCGGCGAGGATTCGCAACGCCTCACCCCGTTTACTGGCCAGGCCCGACGTGCGCGCGATGGCTGCGTGCATACGCGGACTCTGCGGCGAAAGCTGCAAGCCCCGTTGGAACGCGGCCGCGGCTTCATCCAAATCTCCGCGCTGCACCTGCACCAGGCCTAAGGTCCAATAAGCCGCCGGAAAGTGCGGGTTCTGTTCGATCGTGCGGTCGCACTGCTCGAGCGAAGTTTCGAAATCCCGCCGGTAATAATGGGTCATTGCCAGGTCGCGGGAGATGATGGAAGAGATCGGGTCGATGGCGCGCGCCAGCAGCATTTCCTGGAGCGCTTCATCGAGGCGTCCCAGCGGCGCCAGGCACGACATGGCGTACCAGTGGTGCGCCGTCGCATAGCGCGGATCGAGGCTGATGGCGCGCTGGAATTCGCGCTCGGCGCCGAGCCAATCCCAATCCTGCGTGGACTTCACATGGGCCAGAGACGCATGTGCTTCCGCGGAATCCTCGTCCAGGAGCACTGCCCACGCGGCGCTGGACGCCGCCTTGGTCCAGACCTCGGCCGGCGCCAGCACGCCGTAGTGTCCGAGCAATCCGTACGCATCGGCCAGTCCCGCGTACGCCTGCGCGTGCTGCGGATCTTCGGCAATCGCTTTGTCAAAGAACTCGACGGCTTTGCGCAGCCCCTCTTCAGTGCGCTGGTTCATCCGATGGCGGCCCTGCAGGTACAGGTTATAAGCGGCCAGGTTCTCGGTTGGCCGGTCGGTGCGCGCGCGTCCTCCGGCGCTCAACTCACTCTGTAACCGCTCGAGGATCGCCCGCGCGATTTCCTCCTGTATGGCGAACGTGTCTTCGTCTTTCCGGTCGAGAGAGGCGGACCACAAATACGATCCGCTGCCGGAATCGATCAGTTGCGCCGTGATCCGCACCATGTCGCGCGATTTTCGAACGCTTCCCGTGATGCGCATGGCTGCGCTCCGCTCCACCGCGTCGCGCCGTTCTTCCTCGCTGCCCGCCGGGATCACGCGGAACTTGTGCGCGTTCGTCAGCGTATGCACGATCTCTTCGGTAATGCCCCGGCAGAAGGGACCCAATTCGCCCGCGGGGCTGTTGTCCACGAACGGGAGCACCTGGATGGTGTTGCGGCTCGCCAGGACGGCGCCTACCGAATGCCTCGGCTCGGCGCCTTCCATCGGATGAAACAGCGGCGCGTATCCGCCTTTCGGCAGCTCGATCTGCATTTCGTCGTTGCGGCCTTCTTCGCGATAGTAGCGGGCCAGACGCGATCGCAGCCGCCGGGCCTGCACGCGGACGATCGGGTCCATACGCGGATCGAAGGAGGATTCTTTGCCGAATACCTCGATGCCAATCAGGAATTCCTTGAGGCTGTCTCCGCGCCCGGCGGCGGTTTCATTGACGACAAAGCTCAGGAAGCGCTGCAGCCGGTCGACCTGGCGGAACGCCTTGCTCGCGAGCACGCGGTCTAACTGCTGTCGTATCTTCTCAGTATCCATGCCCGCCGCTGACGTCGAGGTCCGTACGGCCATACGAATCATGGTACGACACGTTGCAAAGAGTGGAGTTCGGGGCTCAGGTTTACAGTATCGGTACGGTTAAACCGTTGTCCCCATTGTCCGCCAACAGTTAAGATCGGAGTGCCATGAGCCGTAATGTGGGAGAGCACAATAGCTCCGCGGTTGCCATACTGAAACAGAGCCCGGCCGGCGGATCGGCCTCCGGGCAGCGCATTGCCGCATATCAGCTCGCCGATTACCTCGAGCAGCTTGGCGTCGACACGATCTTCGGTCTTTGCGGGCATACGGTGATCGCCTTCCTCGATGCCCTGGGAAAGAGCCGGATACGGTTCATCTCTACGCGCCACGAACAAGTGGCGGCCCATGCCGCCGATGGCTACGCGAGGGCTTCGGGAAAACCCGGAGTGCTGCTGACCCATCTCGGCCCTGGCCTGACCAATGCCACTACGGGCGTAGCCAACGCCGCGCTCGACTCCATTCCCATGGTGGTGATTGCCGGGGATGTGCCCTCCTACTACTACGGGCGTCACCCGCACCAGGAAGTGAATCTGCATCAGGATGCCGATCAGTTCGAGATCTACCGCCCCTTCTGCAAGCGCATTTATCGGGTGGACCGGCCGCAGGATCTTCCGCGCACCGTGGAGCGCGCGTTCCACCTGGCGCAGTCCGGACGGCCGGGGCCAGTGCTCGTCGATGTTCCCATGGACATCTTCTCCGCCGACTTGCCCGAAGGAGCGTTTCAGAGCACTCCGCCGCCAGTGGTCCGTCCCACGATCGACGAGCTCACCGCCGAGCGTATAGTGGAAGCCTTGGCCACGGCCGAACGCCCGGTACTCTACGCCGGGGGCGGCGTGCTGGCGGCGCGCGCCAGCGCCGAATTGACGGCCCTCGCCGAGTATCTGGAAGTTCCCGTGGCGCACACGCTCATGGGGAAAGGCTGCCTGCGCGAGGATCATCCGCTATTGCTCGGCATGACTGGCTTCTGGGGCACGCCGATTGCAAACGAGAAGTGCCGCGCAGCAGACGTAATTGTCGCGATCGGAACACGCCTCGCGGAAGCGAATTCCAGCTCGTGGGATTCGCGTTTTACGTTTTCGATCCCGCCAACCCGGTTAATTCACATCGATATCGATGCCGCCGAAATCGGCCGGAATTATCCCACTGAGTTCGGAGTCGTTGCCGATGCCAAACACGCGTTGGCCGCAATGGCAGCCGCGGCGCGCCAAAAAGCGCATCGGAGCCGTGGTTCCCTGCGACAGGAGATTGCGCGCGGCAGGGCCGAATTCGCCGCCAATTGGGATCACCAATGGAGCTCGAACCAATATCCGTTGCGCCCGGAGCGCATCCTGGCCGAATTGAAACGGGCCATGCCGGAAGACGGCTTCGTTGTAACGGACGTAGGCTGGAACAAGAACGGCGTTGGCCAACAGTATCCGATCACGGTTCCCGGAACTTTCATCACACCGAGCGGCCTGGCCACCATGGGCTTCGGCCCCTCTGCGGTTTTAGGCGTGAAAGTCGCGCAGCCGGATCGTGCGGCTGTGGCGTTAATCGGAGATGGCGCGTTCGGCAGCAACATGTCGGTAGTTGCCACCGCAATGGAAGCCGGAATTCCGGCCGTGTGGGTCGTCATGGACAACACCGCTTTCGGCACCATCGCCGGCCTGGAAAACATGCACTATGGCTGGAGCTTCGGGTGCCTGTTCGAAAAAGACGGCAAGCCTTATAGCGTGGATTACGCAGCCGTAGCGCGCGCCTGCGGCGCCAATGGAATTAGGATCGAGGCCGCGGATGAACTGGGTCCGGCCCTGAGGGGAGCGCTCGACTCCTCTGTTCCCACCGTGATCCAGGTCCCCATGGAGAACGCGCCCACGCCGACCCCCGGCTACTGGAACATCAACGATATCTACCGCTGCGGTTCGTAGCGCTCTGTTTCTCGAGTTCCGCGTTAAGGAAACCGTTGGATGGCGGCGACGGTAAATAGAAAGGTCCCCAAATAGAAACCTCCCAACATCACCCCGTACATCAGCCACGGGTGTTGAATGAGCCATTCATCAATATTCCGGTGGCTTCTGGGGACGCCAGCCTTCCACTCCAGGAACTTCACGGCGAAGTACTCGTATGTGGCGCCCGCCAGGATCGCGAGTAGAAAGCAGATCCACGCGCCGATGAGAACCGGTCCCGGCATCACGCGTTCATCCTTCGGAACCCCGACGATTTCGTGAAGGAACGTAATGGACAATAGCAATCCGCCGCTGCTGATTTGAATATAGCTCTTCGCGTTTGCGATGAATCGATCCATAACCGCGCACTCGCGGTCAAAAAGATCCGGTGATCGCCGATCCTTGCCGTCCATAGTAGCCGCCTCCCGTGCTCAAGCCATTACCGCCCTTGAGGGTACATCAACACCAGTGACCTCTGCGCGAAGGGCAGATACACCAGGATCGCGCACATCCCCAATGCGAGGCCTACGCTCACGTGGTGGATCAGAAGGAACGGGGAGAGCGCCCAGAGCAGGTCCAGGATCAAGAGGGCCGGGAACATCCGGGCGAATTTGTCGGGCAATTGCCGGAGACCCAGGCAGGCGGCCGCTATCAGATACAGCCTCACCGGAATCAGCATGGCGGCCGTCGCGATCAGCAGAGTCATCAGGGCGCGCGGAGGGAGAAGGTCGGTTTCGACCAGAATCTCGGAGACCTCGGGCAAATTGGCCAGGGCCGTCAGGCAGATGCCCAGATAGAGCGCCTGGACGAGCACGAGCAGGGTGACCACCACCTTGCGCGGCGCAGCCGGAAGTTCGCCGGGTGTGGAAAGTAAGGAAAGGTCGGGGGACTCCTCGGCCGAGGGGCGTGGTTCTCCCGCTGGCGCCGGCGTCACTTGCGAAACCGGAGCGATGAAGCGGTACCCCTTGCCTGCAACCGTCTCGATGTACCGCGGTTGCGCGGAGGAATCGCTCAAGGCGGTGCGAATCTTGTTGATGGCGCTGTTCAGGCCGTGATCGAAATCGACGAAAGTGCCAGTCCCCCAAAGCCGCTGGCGCATCTCCTCGCGGGTGACCAGCTCCGAGGGCCGTTCCAGAAGCATGACAAGAACCTGGAATGGTTGAGAATGCAGCTTGACGCGAATGCCCTGTTTCCGGAGTTCCGCCGATGCCTCGTCTGCCTCGAATACGCCGAAGCGGAAAACGCGGCGTACGGCGTTGCCTGTCATCTATCGCTTTCAGTTTATCCCGGGCCTCGGGAGAGCGACAACGCGGCGCAAACAGCCTGGAATCAATCGGCTGCGCAGTGAGGTGGAAACGAGTGCCAGATGAGGCGCAAAGCCTTGCGTCTTTCCAGCCCGCCCCGTCACAATCCGGTCGTGAAGAGAATCTCGCGATTGCATTGGTGGATGGCAGCGACCCTGGCTGCATTAGCCGCGCCCGCTCCGGCTGCCCGCTTGACTCAGCCCGCGGAAAGGGCATTCGATAGCTACGTTGCGGAAGTCGAAGCGCGGCTCGCGAAAGACCGCACGGCAAGCGTTCCCTATCTGGTCGATCCCGTGAATGGCGGCAGTTGGTCTGTGCCCGGAGGACGCCTGCACCACTGGCGAGCCGCCGCTCTGGTACCAGGAGCCACCACGGAAGACATGCTGGCCTTGTTGCGGGATCACGACCATCACGCCCGTTTCTACGCCCCCGAAGTGGTCTCTTCCGGGGTTTTGAGAAACGGCGGAAATAGCGCCACGGTTGCCATGCGGTTCCAGAAGCATCGAATTGTCACCGTTGTGTTGGATGCGGAATTCGAATCGCGGTCCGGCTTGCTCGAGGGCGGCCGGCGCGGGTTCAGCTTTTCGCGCAGCACGCATCTCTGGCAAGTGGATCGCCCGGGCTCGCCCGAGGAGCGCCGCCGTCCCGAGGGTGAGGACGATGGCTTTCTCTGGCGGCTCAATTCCTACTGGAGCTTCGAGCAGACAGCCGGGGGTTTAAGGATGGAATGTGAGGCCGTGTCGCTGACCCGTGATGTTCCGGCTGGTTTGGGCTGGCTGATTATTCCGATCATCCGGACGCTGCCGCGCGACTCGCTCCAATTCACTATGGCGGCAACCAGGAACGCATTAGTCGCGAGGAGGCCGGAACATGATCGCGCCAATTGAAGCCCGTTTTGTCTCCGCGCCCCGCATTCATCAGGCGCTGACCGCGGATGTGGAGAGGCGCGTGCTGATCGCGATGGCCCGGCGTGTGCCGGCGTCGATTGGCCCTGACCATCTGACCGCGTTGGGATTTGTGTCCCAGCTATGTGCTGGCGGAGCGTACGCGCTGGCAGCGCACCACGCAGCCGCTCTTTGGCTGGTGAATCTGTTTCTTTTTCTGAACTGGCTGGGCGACAGCCTGGATGGGACACTGGCACGCGTGCGCAACCAGCAGCGGCCGCGGTATGGATTTTACGTGGATCATATGGTGGACACCTTCGGCGCTTTCGCGCTGATGTTGGGACTGGCCTGCTCCGGCTACATCGACTGGCGGATCGCCGCCGGCATGCTGGCGGGCTTCTATATTCTCTCGATCGAAAGTTACCTGGCTACCTATACAATAGGCCGGTTTCATCTATCACACGGCATTTTCGGCCCCACCGAGATCCGCATCGTGCTGATGATCGGCAACGCCGTGCTGACGATCCATCCTTATGCGCACCTGGCGGGCCGGACGTTCCGGCTGTTCGATGTGGGGGGCGCTGTGGCGATCGCCGGAATGGCGATCATGGCCGCGGCCGCAACGGCGCGGCACACAGCCGCTCTGTACCGCGAGGAGACTCTGCGGTGACTCCCGCCGGAAGGCGAGGCGTGCGGTTCTGCATATTCAGCCTGGTGGGAGCCGTCGGCGCGCTACTGCAGGTGATGCTGTTCGGCCTTTTGACCAGAGGCCTGCGCCTGCCACCCGCCGCGGCCACGCCGCTGGCCGTAGAGCTGGTGGTCTTGCACAACTTTCTCTGGCATGACCGGCTCACGTGGCGGGATCGTTCCATCACGCGCCTTCGTGAGCGAGTTCTCCGGCTTTGGCGGTTTCACATCGCCAATGGCCTCATATCCCTTGCCGGGAACACGATCCTTGTCTACTGGCTGGTGCAGATTCTCGGATACCCGTCTCTTCAATCGGTGGCGATCGCTATCGCTGTATGCGCGCCCCTGAATTTCCTGGCTGCCGATCGCTGGGTGTATGGCGGCGCCGTTACGCGCAGCTAAGCGGCGGAACCGACCGTCTGTGGAAGCGCGGCCCCGCCGGGGAGTTGCTGGCGCAGCCGTTCCCACCGGGGGTCCTGCCGGAGCGAATCCATCTTAGGATCGATGTGCAGGATATGCATGGCGGACGAATTTTCCTCGCGCGCCCGCTCCAGTTCCCGGAAGGCTTCGTCGCGGTCGCCAATGGCATCCAGCAGCAGCGCCAGGTAATAGGCATCCACGTACTCGGCGGCCCTCAGGCGCTGCAGTTCGTCCAGAATCCGCAGGGCCTGTGGCCGCCGGCCATTTCTGGCCATACAGGCGCCCTCCAAAGCGCGTACCCACGGAAGATCCGGCGAAAGCAGGGAGGCGCGCCGGTACTGTTCCAGGGCCTCGCGCGCGTGGCCGGCATATTCGAGGGCCTGCGCATAGAATGCCGGCGCAAACTGCACGTAGGGGTGCAACTCGAGCGCCTTTCGGCCGCAGGCAACGGCGCGTTCGAATTCGCGGCGGCAGAAACGAACGTTGATTTCCATCACCGGCAGCATGGGGTCGAGCGCATCTACGCCGTAGGCCTCATTAAGAATCTCTACCGCGGCATCGAGGCGTCCGTCGGCAATATACAGCATGGTGAGGCGCAAGTAGGTGGTCACCCACTGCCGCTCGCGCAGCGACTGCTGCAACTCGGCTTCGGCCTCGTCCATCCGGTGTTCGAAAATGTGGAGCCCGTGTCCCCGGTCGGAGCGTAATTCCGGAGTCAGGCCGGCCAGGGCCACGGCCTGGTTGTGCGCTTCGAGGAAGGCGCGGGACATGTCGCGCGGCGGCTTCATTCCGGCTGCACCCAGGGTCAGGTAGGTCAGCGAGCTTCCTTCGAATGCTCGCGGGTCGGCGCTATCTTCCAGGGCGGCGCGCTGAAAGCAGTCGAGAGCTTTTTCAAACCCGTCGCGCGTCAACCGCTTCCAGAAATGCCAGGCCTTGCGAATCAAGTCGTCCGATTGCGGCACTTCCAGCCGGTAACCGAGTTTGGGCCGGTAACTGATCCAGGAGCCGCATTCCCGCAGTACCTTCTTCACTTCCCCGATAGTGACAGCCACCGTATGCCGCGAAACGGTATTGCCTTCCCAGGCTTCGCGCAGCATCTGTTCGTAATCTACGTGGCGCCCGCTGTTGTGCAGCAGAGTCTTTAATGCATGGAAAGCCCGCGGCCGTAATGCCAGTTCCACGCCCTCCCGTGTGAGCCGCGTCGAGGCTACGTCGAGACAGAAGGGCCCGAATGCAATTTGTTCCACCAGCGACCCCCAGGGGTGACTGCCCGTTAAAATTTGACGCACATTTGACGTCAGGTGTCGGGAGTATATCATAAATCCCACTGACCGGAGTCGCAGGGCAGAGCACGCCGGGCAAAGCGATGAGTGCGCCGCTAACGGCGAGGCGATAGCCTCCGCTATCCGCGGGACGCAAAGCGCAGCAGATCGTGGCTGCCGGTGGCCGGCAGCCCTATTCAGAACTCATAGCGCAAGGCGAACTGCACCAGGCGCGGGCTCACGGAAGTACTGTTGATTACGCCGAAGGTAGCGGGCGAATTCACAAACGAGCCCACGTTGTTCTGAATGCCGGCCGTCGGCAGAAAGAACTGCGCGTGGTTGAAGAAGTTGAAGAAGTCGGCCCGCAACTGAATGTTCTGGCGCTCCTTAATGCGGAAGACCTTGTTCACGTTGACATCGAAGTTGGCTTGATGGGGACCACGAAGGATGCCGAGCCCCGAGTTGCCATAACCCCGGGAGCCGTCCTCGCCCATCACCGGAATCTGCCCGAATGCCTTAATGTTGAAGAAGTTGTTTAACTTGTCCTTGGGACTCCCGGACACGTAGGCCGAATCGTAGGTGGCGCCCGGCGCCATCTGCGCACGCGTGAAGGCCTTGTCGATGCTGCTGCCCGGCGTCCCGTACACACCTCCGCCATTGTCGTCGAAGAAGGTCACGGGTGCGCCGGATTGCAGCGTGGTCACGCCGGAAATCAACCAGCCCCCTACCAGGTAATTGAGCGCGCCCTTCGCCTTGAAGGGCAGCTCATACTGATAGCTCGCCACAAACCGGTGCGGCCGGACGAAGGAAGTGGGCCCATACTGCTGCGAGATATCGTTGGGATTGTTGAGATTGGCTGAGCCGAACCCGATGTTCGACAGCGTCTTGCTCCACGTATACGACACCTGGAAGCCCAGGCCTCGGGAGAAGTTCTTGCGGACCGTGGTTTGCAAGCTGTTGAAGTTGGAAATGCCATCGAAGGCCATCTGCTGCAAACCGATGGGCGAGAAACCGAGGAACGGCACGCGTCCAGCGGCGTTTCCTTGTGTGTTGGTGGTGATGCCGTTGATGTTCCCCTGAACACAATTCGAGGTCACCAGAGCCGTGCATACCAGGCGCGCGGAATTGATGTTATGGCTATAGTCCGCCTCATTAATTCCGCTCGAACCGACATAGGCGACTTCCAGAACATACTGGCGGACGAACTCATACTGAATTCCGAGATTGTACTGGCGGAAGACCGGTGTCTGGATCCGGTCATAGAACGGCGAATCGAAACTGGAGCCTTGCAGATACGTAGGCGAACTCGGGTTCAGATCGAACCATCGCGGGGCAAAAGCCAAGGGGCGATCCTGGAACGGTTCCTGCAGGCTGGCGATCTCGCTTTGCAGCGCCAGCGTGTCCGCGTAAGGCTTGCCTTCCTGCACCGCGTGGACAATCTGGTTGATGCCGATGCGATCGAAGAAAATGCCGGCGCCGCCCCGAATCAACAGGCGCGGGCTGCCGGTGGGCTGCCAGGCAAAACCGATGCGCGGCGCGAAATTACTGAGGGGGACTGAGTTGATGCTAGCGAACTTGCCGTCGAACACCTTCACTCCGCTTGGCAGCGGGCCATGGGCCTTGGCGTCGTAATTATTGGGCACCACGTAGCCCACGTAGGAATTCGGGTTGGTGGTGCTGGGAGCGCTTGGGGGGATAGGGACTTTGCGCAGTTCGCTTGGCCAGAGGTTGGTCAGGTTGCCGTAGCGGTCGGCCAAGGTGCCGTCGTACTCCCACCGGACGCCCAGGTTAACGGTCAGACGGCTGTTCACTTTCCAATCGTCTTGGAAGAACGCATTCATGTTTCGCATGCGGTAGCCGTGGATGATACCTTCGACCGTGCTGCGTACGCAGAACAGGCAGGCCACCAGGTTACTGACGGGTCCGCCATTGGTGGGATGGCCGCGCGGGTCGATGCCAGGATTACCCGCGTTGCAACTCACGGGGAAAGTGCCCGGCAAACAGCTCGACCGGCCGACCATTAAATCGGCGAACGACGGGATGATCAAGAAGCCGCGTCCCAGACCGCCGAAGTGCAGAGGATAATCGACTCGCTCATATTCAAAGCCGAAGCGAAGAGTATGGGAGCCCTTGGTCCAGGAAACTTGGTCGGCCAACTGGATGGTGTTGGTCGGCGCAAACTGGGGATACAGGCTGCCGCCAATCTGGAAAGCGCCGCCCACAATCATAAATGGCGGCTGCGTATAGCTGCCCAAGGTGGTTCCGTTGCAGCAGGCGCTGCTGATGAGCGGCTTGAGCCCAATCTGTTGTGGTGTGTAGGGGACACTATCCCTGGCATCCTCGACGATGCGCGTAAAGGACACGCGCGCCTGGTTCACTACAGTGGGCCTAGCCACGGCCGTCCAGCGAAGCAAAGAGAGCGTGTTGCTGCGGTGCTCGCTGGCCACCCAGCCCGGCAATTGGCCGAACAAACCCCCGCAACAGATTTCGGTGGGATCGTCCACAAAAAACCATTTCCCCTGCAAGCTGTTCTTGGCGTTGAGAACCCAATCCACGTTTCCCAGGTATTGGTTCTCCGTAAACTTGGCCGGATTGCTGATCAGCCGCGTGGTGGTTCCGCTGGTATTGGAACTGGGAATGTAGTAGCTGCCGTCGGGCAGCTTGACACGCAACAGCGCGATTGCCACCGGGTTGATGGTTGACCCGTCACAGGTGATTGGCACCGAGGGCACCAGGGGCGATCCAACTCCGGGCCCGCCATTGCAGAGCGCTGCGCCCAGCCGTTGCTGGAAATCCGAAGATTCGCGATTCCCTGGAATGGGGAACAAAGTCACCGTGGAAGAACCCTGCGACACCACGCCATTGCGCTGCCGCGTGCCTTGATAGCTGCCGAAGAAAAACAGCTTGTCTTTCCGGATAGGGCCTCCGACGGTGCCGCCGAACTGGTTCTGTTTGAGGGTTTGCTTGATGCCCTGTTTGCTCAGCGGGCTGGTCTTGTTGTAGAAGAAGTCGTTGGCGTTGAGCGCTTCGTTGCGGAAGTATTCGAATAGCGAGCCGTGGAAACCGTTGGTGCCGGACTTGGTCACCACGTTCACGTTGGCGCCAGGGTTGCGGCCGAAACTGGCATCGTAGGTCGACGTCTGAATTTTGAATTCCTGGAGAGTATCCGGGCTGGGAATGGCGATGCCCGTATACAGGCCACCGTCTTGCGCGTCGCCGGCTCCAGCCAGATTGTTTATCGAAACGCCATCCATTTGGAAATTGTTCTTGTTCGTGGCGGAGCCGTTGACGCTCATATTCTGGGTGCCCTTACCAAAGGCTGCGCCGTTAGTCACGTCCGCCGAAACTCCGCTCGACATTCCCAGAACCTGTGTGAAATTGCGGGCAGCCAACGGGAGCGTGCCAATCGTCTCCCCGGTCACCGTGGTCCCCAGGCTGGAAGTAGCGGCCTGGAGAACTTCGACGTCCGCTTGCACGGTAACCTGTTCGGCCTGTGCGCCGACTTCCAGCGTGCGGTCCAAAACCGACGTCTCGGTAACCGTCAATGTGACGGAGGTGAATTCCGCGGTTTTGAAGCCCATGGCGACAATGCGCACTCGATAGCTGCCGGGCTCGAGCAACGGAATCCGGTAGACGCCGGCGGCATCGGTCGAAACAGTTCGAGACTGATTCGTCGCCGAATTGGTGGCCGTTACGGAGGCGTTGGCAACCACGGCGCCGGTCGGGTCGGTAACCGTACCGGTCAATGCCGCCGTGTTGGCCGACTGGGCCCACAACGCCGGCCCTATCCCCAGGAAAAACGCGCACAAAGCGAGCTTCTGTAAGTTTCGCGGAATCATAACACCCCTCCTAACGGGCGTCCCAAAGTAGAGTACCGAGTCACGAGATGTCGGCGCCTCCGAACCGGATCCCCATCCGGATGTGGCAAAACGGGACTAGTATACTCCAGAATGTGCCGATCGGCGGAGTCTAAAAACCATCAAATTTATAGCGCCACGTTTGCCAGCGCGGTCTGTCGGGTGCCCGATGGAGGCACTGCTCCCGGAAAAGCCGGGCTGGGGGGCTGAAGTACAGCTTTTGATGAGCCCCCCGAACGGCTAGTTGCTTTGGATCCGGCGCCGCTGTTAATTCTGAGGAATGCGAATCGGAATTCTGGGCGCGGGCAATGTCGGCAGCGCGCTGGGGCGCCTGTGGAGCGCCAAAGGACACCAGGTCGTCTTCGGGAAGCGGGGCGCTTCGAATGCGGAGGCCACGGCCGCGGCGGAAGTGGTGGTGCTGAGTGTGCCGTGGCCGGCCGCGGAAGAGGCCGTCCGCAGCGCCGGCGCTCTGGCCGGCAAAGTCCTGATCGACTGCACCAACCCGCTTTCACCCGACCTGAAGGGACTTACCGTTGGGTTGACCACTTCTGCAGGGGAACAGGTGGCTGCGTGGGCCCCGTCTGCCAAGGTGGTGAAGGCATTCAATACCATCGGCGCCGTGAACTTCGGAAACGCCCGGTTCGGTGACCAGCTCGCTGACGGCTACTACTGCGGCGACGACGCCGGCGCGAAGAGTATGGCGAAGCAGTTGATCGAGGATGCTGGAATGACTCCCGTGGATGTGGGACCTCTGCGCAACGCCCGTCTGCTGGAGCCGTTAGCGATGCTCTGGATCGACTTGGCTGTGAACCAGAAGCAGGGAGCGAATCACGCGTTCAAGCTGCTGCGGAGGTAGAGCGGGCTTTACAACAGCCAGGCTTTCAATCCCACGGCTGCCGCGCTTTCGCGGAGCCGTAGCATCCGCGACGTGAACGAGAGTTGGCGCTTCGGGTCCTGAAGGGGAGCCAGCGCCTCGATTCGCGCGATGAGAGCGTCCAGACGCTTTTCGATTCCGCGGAAGGCAGCCTCCTCAGGGTCGGGCGGGCGCGGTTCCTCTCCGGTTGGGGAGGTTGCCCGCTTTCGCAATTCGGCTACGGCCGCGGCTATCTTTTCGCTATTCTCCTGCGTCAAGGGAATCGGCTGACCGTCAAAATGCACTCCCTCCTCAGTAACGTGCTGGGCGATAGCGCGGTAAGCTTCTGGGGGAATGCGTGTGAGCTCGGAAAGTTGAAAGAACTGCGGCCCGAATTCCTCCAGGTGGCGGATCATCCGATCCACATGGGTCTTGCTGGCTCCAATGTATTGGGCACAGAAATCGGACCATTTGGCAGTCTTGCTTCGATACAGCCTCCGGTCTCGAATCTGCCGGAGGCACTCGGCATCCGCGGCCGTGGCCTTTCCCGCCATCATGCCGAATGCCTGTCTCCGGCCTAGCCACGTGCCCAGGTCGAAATTGCCCGAAGAAAGCTCGCCGGCTTTCGGGCTGACGATTGGTAAGTTCTTTTTCATGCTGCTGGGCGAAAGCGCGTGAATCCGGTTGGTTCAATTTCCGTCGAAAATAAAGAAGTTATCCCGAAAAATTGAACCAAGTGGATTCACTCGGTCTCGCCTTCTGACCTCAGGATACACGGGGGGATTGAGAAATCCGTGCTCGCAGCTAGCCAGTTTCCGCGAAAGTGTTTGGCCGGACAGGGATTAAGAAATTTCACGTCTTCGGAACTGCGTTGCGCAATGCCGGCTCCCGCCCCACACTATCCCGTTTATGAAATAGCGATTTTTCACGGCTTTCCTCGCACGCTGGTGATGGATCGCCGCGGTCGCTGGCGTGGCATCGCGAGCGAAGAACCGGATTCCATGTTACTTTTCACTGTGTGCGAGTCGCACTGTCGCGGAGCCCCCGGCGTCTGTGTGTACCGCGACCACCAATACACCATCGTCTAGGAATTTCGTGTCGCCCGTCGGAACTCCTGTCTCCGGCGGGACCACTGCGGTGGTTGCGGTCAATGCGATGGCTTGTCCGTATGCGGCTGATTGGCGGTCGGAAGTGAGCGTGGTTGCCGTATCGGCCGGCTTCGGAGTCAAAAGGTAAATTCCGGCGGAGGCCCCGATCACTATCTGTCCGCGATCATTTATGCCGTACGGCATGCCGTCTTTTAAGAGTGGGCTGACGGTGGTTAGATCGTACACGATTCCGCCCTTATACAAGAATGGTGCCCCTTCCGTCAGGTTCCAGGTCAGGACTCCAACTACTTCCGCGTGTTGGTTCAGGGCAGTCGGGAGCATTGAGACGAACCCTGCGGGGAAGGGAATATCTGTAACGTTGCCGACTGTACTGTTGGGTGAGTTTGGTGTCCACCAGAAAGCCGTGCGCCTGGACCAGGGTAGAACACACAAAGCGAGCCGCGAAAGGCCGCGCGAATAGTCAGCATAATTGAATTATAATAGAACCTTGATATCTCGTATTCCTGGGGGGCTGCAGGTGACTTTGCCACCCTTAGCCTCTCGCCTGGAATCAGTTTTAGGGTGACTTCGGTTCGACTCGTCCGAGGGCCTCATCAGTTGCCAATTCCAGTTCTTCGAGTTCGCTCTCGTCGAGGTCGCGGATCTTGGCCTGCAACGCCGTTTTCGGAATCGCTCGCATTTGGAATGCCAGTGCAACCGAGTCTTGCGGTGGCCCGCCGGCCGGAGATGAGCTAATCAACGCCGTTCCGGCCAGGTTCGCACGGTCAAGATTTGTGGTGAGGGGAACTACAAGAATTGATTGGAGCACCCTCGTCAACGTGTCGCTTTGCCAAATCACCACGGGCCTGCGACCTGTCTGCTCCAGGAGCCGGTAGCCTCCGAGGTCCGCCCACCAGACCTCTCCTCGCTTCAACTCTTCTCCGCTGCGTCAAGCGACTTCACCCACTCCGCAAGGCCCTGTTCGGAAAGAGAAAGGTCTTCTTGATTCGAGGTGTTCGCCAGCCGCGTCAAGTCCCAGCGACGAGGGTCCGGGCGACGGATCACCATGAGATTCACACGCTCGCCCGATCGAAGGCCCAAACGCTCTACCGGCCGGAGGACGCCATCTTCGTATTGGGCTTCCACCAATCTCACGACCATCATCGTATCACGCGTGGTGGAGCGCGGCGCCTCAACATCAGGTCTGGACCCGCAATATCCCGCATAATGAAAAAAGCGTTCGGAATTTTCCCCCGGTGCTGGAATAATCCTTCCCCCTGGGTGGCTTATCGAGTGTGACAACCGAAGAAATCAGGATCGAGGAGTCGAGGACGCGGAAGGCGCACTGGCAGCGCTGGGGCCCTTACGTCAGCGAACGCGCCTGGGGCACCGTGCGCGAGGACTACAGCCCGCACGGTACCGCCTGGGAAGCCGTGCCCCACGACCATGCGCGCTCCCGAGCCTACCGCTGGAACGAAGACGGCATCGCCGGCATCTGCGACCGCCACCAGTACATCTGCTTTGCCGTCGCGCTCTGGAACCGCCGCGACCCGATCCTGAAGGAGCGGCTCTTCGGACTGACCGGCAACGAGGGCAACCACGGCGAGGATGTGAAGGAGCAGTATTTCCACCTCGACAGCACGCCCACGCATTCCTACATGAAGTATCTCTACAAGTACCCGCAGGCCGAATTTCCTTACTCGTGGCTGGTGGAGGAGAACCGGCGGCGGGATAAGCGCAGTCCCGAATTCGAGCTGATGGATACCGGCGTGTTCTCCGAGGGCCGCTACTTCGATGTTGCCATCGAATACGCCAAGGCGAGCCCGGAAGACGTCCTGATCCGGATTGCCGTGACCAACCATGGCCCCGAGCGCGCCGAACTGGATGTGCTGCCCACGGTCTGGTTCCGCAACACCTGGTCGTGGGGCACGGGCGATCCGCGGCCGGTGCTGCGCAAGGCCTGCTGCGTGCCGGAAGGAATCCAGGACCGCGGCGCTCTCCACGCCGTTGAATTGCAGCATCACGCACTCGGCGCCCGCTGGCTGATGTGCGATGGCAATCCCGATCTGCTGTTCACGGAAAACGAGACCAATTATCGCCGCCTGTTCGGTTTTCCGAATCCTTCACCCTATGTAAAGGACAGCATCAACGATTATGTAGTCCACGGCGCGCGGGAAGCCGTGAATCCCGAGCAGTCCGGCACAAAAGCCTCAGCCCATTACAAGCTGAGTCTGGCATCCGGCGAAACGGCCATCGTTCGCCTGCGGTTGCTCGATATCGACGCCGCTGGCGAGATCTTCGGGCCCGCCTTCGATCACACCTTCGCAAACCGCAAGCGCGAGGCGGACGAATTCTACTCCACCGTCATTCCTTCCCACCTTTCGGCGGATGCCCAAAACGTGATGCGGCAGAGTTTCGCGGGCCTGCTGTGGTCCAAGCAGTTCTACCACTACGTGGTGCGCGACTGGTTGCAAGGCGACCCGGCCTCTCCGCCGCCGCCCGCTGAGCGCCTCCACGGCCGGAACCACGAGTGGGTACACCTCTACAACGCCGACGTTATTTCCATGCCCGACAAATGGGAATATCCGTGGTATGCCGCGTGGGACCTCGCCTTCCACTGTGTGCCGCTGGCGCTGGTGGATGCCGAGTTCGCCAAACAGCAGCTCATCCTCATGCTGCGCGAGTGGTACATGCACCCGAACGGGCAGCTTCCGGCCTACGAGTGGGCGCTGGGCGATGTCAATCCGCCCGTCCATGCCTGGGCGGCGTGGCGCGTCTACAAGATCGACAAAAAGCGCCGGGGTCAAGGCGACCGCGCCTTCCTGGCACGGGTCTTCCAGAAACTCTGCCTCAACTTTACCTGGTGGGTGAACCGCAAGGACAGCGAGGGGCGCAACGTCTTCCAGGGCGGCTTTCTCGGGCTGGACAATATCGGCGTATTCGACCGCAGCGCCCCGCTGCCCACCGGCGGCCACATCGAACAGGCCGATGGCACCGGCTGGATGGCCATGTATTGCCTGAACATGCTCGCCATCGCCATGGAGCTGGCGAGCGAGGATGATTGCTACGAAGACGTCGCCAGCAAATTCTGGGAGCACTTCCTCTACATTGCCCACGCCATCAACCACCTCGGAAGCGACGGCTCGGGCATGTGGGACGAAGACGACGGTTTCTACTACGACGTTCTGCACATGGACGACGCCAGGCACTTCCCGCTCAAGGTCCGCTCGATGGTGGGACTCATTCCGCTTTTCGCGGTGGAAACTCTGGAGCCGCGTATCGTCAACAAACTGGCCGGATTCAAGCGGCGCATGGAATGGTTCATTCAAAACCGCACCGATCTCACGCGCAACGTCGCGTGCATGCAGACCGAGCGCGACGGGTCACGGCGTTTGCTGTCGATTGTGGGCGAAGACCAATTGCGGCGCGTGTTGCGCGTGATGCTCGACGAGCGGGAGTTTCTTTCGCCGCACGGAATCCGCGCGGTTTCCAAAATCCATCGCGAACAGCCTTATGTGCTGCGTGCCAACGGCGCGGAATATCGGGTCGAGTACGAGCCCGGTGAATCGAGCACGGGCCTGTTCGGGGGCAATTCGAATTGGCGCGGGCCCGTCTGGCTCCCCTTGAATTACCTCTTGATCGAATCGCTGCAGAAGTTCCATCACTACTTTGGCGACGAATTCAAAGTGGAATGCCCCACGGGCTCGGGACGGATGCTCACGCTGTGGGAAGTAGCGGCGGAGCTTTCGCGGAGGCTGACCCGCATCTTTCTGCGTTCGCGGGAGGGCGCGAGGCCCGCACACGGCGCCAACCCGTTGTTCCGCGACGATCCGAATTGGCGCGACCTGGTTCTGTTCTATGAATACTTCCACGGCGACGACGGCTCGGGAGTCGGCGCCAGCCACCAGACCGGCTGGACGGGGCTGGTGTGCAAGCTGTTGCAGCAAAGCGGAGAGTCGCGCCACGCCAGCCGCGTAACGCACGCTCACCAGCAGGAGACCCATGCCGCACTGGCTGGAGTATCCGAATGATTCAATTCGATGAGACGGTCTGCCGCAATTTCGAGGTGTCCTCCCGCCGCGAATGGCTGGAAACGAACGGCCTGGGAGGCTTCTCCTCTTCCACGGTGGCGGGGCTGAACACGCGCCGCTATCACGGTCTGCTCGTCGCTGCCACCAGGCCGCCCGTGGGCCGGGTGGTTCTACTCTCGAAATTCGAAGAGATCCTGGTGGTGGACGGTCGGCCTTATGAACTCTCGGCCAACCGCTACCCTGGAACGATCCATCCCGAGGGCCATCGGTATCTGAAGAGTTTCCGGCTCGACCCGTTTCCCGTATTTGTCTACGAGATGGATGGCTGTGAGCTCGAGAAATCGATCTTCATGGTCGACGGCGAGAACACCACCGTCATTCGATACGAACTGCGCGCTCCCGCCACGGTGGGGTGCTCGCTGGAGCTGCGGCCTCTGATTGCCTTTCGGGACTACCACAGCACCACCCACGAGAACGGCGCGCTCGATCCTACGCTCGATGTGCAACCCGGATCGGTGAAGATCACGCCGTATCAGGGCCTTCCGCCCCTATTTCTCGCTCACAACGCGGCGGCCGTGGAACCGGCAGGCTACTGGTACCGGCGCTTCGAATACGACCGGGAGCGGGAACGTGGCCTCGAATTCCAGGAAGATCTGTTTAACCCCTGCAAGTTGACGTTCTCGATAAGCGCAGCCAAGCCGGCGGATGTGATTGCGTCGGTAGAGCGCCGCTCCGTGGACGCGGCGGGCGCCTGCCGCGAACGCGAGATGAGCCGGCGGAGCACCGCGGCCGCGGGGCAAAACGGCAATGGTTTCCTGAAAGTCCTGAATGCCGCAGCCGATCAGTTTCTCGTCCGCCGCGGCGATCGGGCCACCGTGATTGCGGGCTATCACTGGTTCAGCGATTGGGGACGGGACACGATGATTGCCCTTCCGGGGCTTACCCTGGCGCGGGGCAAGGCCGGCCTCGCCCGCAGTATTCTGCTGGAATTCGCCCGGCGTGTGGATCGCGGCATGCTGCCCAACCGTTTCCCCGATGGCGGCGAACAGCCCGAGTACAACACCGTGGATGCCACTCTCTGGTTCTTCGAAGCCATACGGGCGCTGGTTCAAAAAATCGGCGATTACGAGTTCGTGAAGTTTAATTTCTACGCGGTGCTGGCCGATATTGTGGCGTGGCACGAGCGCGGCACGCGCTATGGCATCCGGCTGGATAGCGACGGCCTGTTGCACGCCGGCGAGCCGGGAGTCCAACTGACGTGGATGGACGCCAAGGTCGGCGATTGGGTGGTTACGCCCCGCCATGGCAAGCCGGTGGAAATTCAGGCGCTCTGGTACAACGCGCTTCGCTTTATGGAAGAGCTGAGCCGCGAGTTCGGATGCGGCGACGCGGCCCGGCGTTATTCCGAGATGGCCGAACGCGCCAAAGAGAGCTTTACGCGGCAATTCTGGAACCAACCGGGCGGGTGCCTCTTCGATGTAGTCGATGGCGACCGGCGCGACCCGTCCATACGCCCCAACCAGATCTTCGCCGTCAGCCTGCATCACCGCATGCTCTCGCCGGAACAGGAGCGCAGCATCGTGGGTGTCGTGGGGCGCGAACTGCTCACGCCGTATGGCTTGCGCAGCCTGGCCCCGGGCGATCCCCAATATCAGGGCAGGTACGAAGGGGATCCGGCATCGCGCGACAGCCGCTATCATCAGGGCACGGCCTGGCCATGGCTTCTCGGTCCTTTCATTCGCGCTTATCTGCGCGTCAATGGATATGCCCCGGGGGCGAAACAGCAAGCGGCTCAGTGGATTTCGGAATTGCAACGGTATGTGGAGAATGAAGGCCTGGGCCAGATTCCCGAGGTCTTCGATGGCGACGCGCCGCACCGCCCGGGCGGCTGCATCGCGCAAGCCTGGAGCGTGGCCGAACTGCTGCGTACCTGTGTGGAGGACCTTGCCAGTCCCGCACTCCCAAAATCCGTGCGCGCCCGAAAATCGCCGCGGCCGGCTCTGGGCGTGAGCGCCTGACAGAACAACACAGCCTTGGAGGAATCCCAATGCATCCTTTACGAAAACTACGGGAGTCCGGTAAGCCTACACCCGCCCAGGTGGGCGAGCTGCTTGCCGAAAACATCGTATTCAATAGCCCGATCCTGGTACGGCCGATCGAGGGGCGTGAAGTCTGCGCGGCGATTTTCGC
>PSRJ01000118.1 GCA_003175985.1 Terriglobia bacterium | reverse complement strand
CTTGGATCAGGTGAATCTCGAATTGCCGCGGAGCTTGGCGGGAGCAGGGCGCGTGGAGATTCAAGTCCGCGCCGACGGCCAGGCGGCCAACACCGTCGGCGCATCCATTCAATAACCCGCGCCTCAGCGCTTCAGCGGATCTTCAACCCACGGAGGCGTGGCTTCGATCAGCCGCCCCAATTCCGGCTCGAGTTGTTCCATCTTGCACTTCATCTCCCAGGCGATTTCGCGGTAGCTGAAGTGGCCCTTAACGCCGCTGCGCAGGCGCGCGATGTATTCGGCCTCGGCGAAGTCCATTTTGAAGAGGAAGCGGGAACGCGCGCCGAAGGGAAGCAGATAGTGCGCGCCCGGCGCCGCCAGGCGGTGCATCGTATCGAGCGCACCGGCCATGGCCGATTCGTAGATATCCGAAGCCCCGGCTTCGCTGACAAGTCTGGGAGTGTCGAAGCCCAGATTGCCGGAATAGTCCTGGCGGAACTGCTGGCAGCGGCGGTGGCGATGGAGATCGCGATAGGCGCCGATGTCGATCGCCAGGTCATAAGCGTAGAGCCCGCCGCGGAAGTTGTCGAGCAACGCATCCCGCTGGGTGCGGGAACCCAGCGCCACATCGATCACCTCGCCGCGCCGGCCCTGGCTCCATCCGCAGGCCAGTTCGTACAACTCGCGAAAAGGCCGGTCCGTTACGGGATACAGCAGTGTGGCCACGATATCGGAAGGTACGTGAGTGGGGCGCAGCAGATCGACGCGCGGCGGCGGCGCGGCCTCGCGCGCCGTGAGGTTTTGCCGGGCCCATAAGCGCAGATCCTCACGCGAACGGGCGCTGTGTTCATCGGGATCGGCGTGGCGCGCCAGCGTCGGCGCCACCGGTTCGGCAGCCGCATTCACATCCCACCGGCAGTCCGGTTCGGCGGCGCAGGCGCCGGCCAACTCTTGGCTGAGTTCCCGTACTTCCTGGTATTCCGAAACCTTCAGCCGGCGGATCTGCTTTTCCAGCGTGCGGATGCTGGTCACCTGGCCGACGTTGGTAGGGACTCCCCAGAAGAGCAGATAGCGCGCTACGTCGAAAGCCCGCGCGGCGATGTGACGCCGGTAAGCGCCCGGTTTCATTTCTTCCGGACGCGGATATCGCTCGCTCAAACACGCCAGCGCGAGTTCGTTGACTTTGCTGTAGGCCGCGAGCAGGGCCTCGCCCGTGGCGCGATACGCTTCCGCATCGGCGGCGGAGAGTTCGGGCGGCGTGACAAAGCCGGAGCGGGAGAAATCCTGGTAGCGTGACGATTTCGCCTGCCCGTCCCAGAGCGGCTCGGCCTCGATCTCGGTGGCCGCCAGTTCCGAGATCCCTTCGAAGCACACGACGGTATGGCCCAGGTCGGCGATAGACGCGTGGCCGTACTGGAAATAGTAGCTTTCGAGGAAACTGCGCGAATCGTGGGTGCGCACCCACTCGATGGAATCGCGGATGGAATCCGGGGAGCGGCTGTAGCGCGCCAGAGCGTAGGCGCTCTTCTCGGGCGGCATGGGCGCCACCGTAATCACGCGTTTGGTGGGAGTCAAGACGCTATCATAGCGACGATGCGCATCTCGATCCAGCGGCTTCACCCCAACGCCATGCTGCCCTTGTACGCGCACGGGCCTGACGAGGATGCCGGTATGGATTTGCACGCGGTGGAAGCCGTGACGCTGGCGCCCGGAGAACCGCGTCTGGTGCCTACGGGAATCGCCATCGCGCTGCCTCCGGGTTTTGAAGCGCAGGTCCGGCCGCGGAGCGGCCTGGCCCTGCGGCACGCCATCACCATTCCTAACGCGCCTGCTACCATCGATCCCGGATATCGCGGCGAAATCCGCGTGATTCTGCTGAACCTGGGATCGGCCGCTTACACCATCGAGCCGGGCGACCGCATCGCGCAGATGATTGTGTCGCGATACGAAACGGTCGAGTGGGTCGAACAGGAGTTGGGCGATTCGCGCCGCGGCGCGGGAGGCTTCGGATCGTCGGGGCGTTAGAATGTTTGATGAGTCAACGATTATGAGTCTGGCGCAAAAGCATTGTGTTCCCTGCCGCGGAGGCGTGCCCCCATTGAAGGGCGCGGAACTCGAAAACCTCAAGAGCCAGGTGCGCGGCTGGGAGGTGGTGAACGAGCATCACCTCTCGAAGGCGTTCGCTTTTCCCGATTTTGTCAAGGCGCTGGAGTTCGTGAATCGTGCCGGCGCCATCGCCGAGCAGGAAGGGCATCACCCCGACCTTTACCTATCCTGGGGCAAGGTCCGGGTCGAGATCTGGACGCACAAGATCAGCGGGCTGACCGAAAGCGATTTTGTTCTGGCCGCAAAAATCGACGAGATCCCTCAAAACTGAAGCCGTCCTCCCATGGGAGACCTAGCCCAATAGGCTAGCAACGTTCTAGGACTTTTGCCTCGCATAATTCCTCAGATCGGGAACTTTCCTATGTTAGGATACGCACGATGTTTGCTTCAGGTCTGGACTGAATCGGGCTCAAATTGGCTTCTTCTGTTCCTCCTTGCTCCAATCAGGCCTGAGCATCATCGTTGGCAAAACTTGGAAACTGGAGGTTTCTCGAGAATGTACTTGCGCAAATTATTAGGAGCCGCCTGCCTATTGTCCGCATCAGCCGTTATCGGATCGCAGCCGGCGCGTGCCGATCTACTTTACGGCTTGTCGTCCGATAGTCCAGGCACGGTATACACGGTCGATACAACCACAGGAACCGCGACCGCGGTAGTGGCGGTGAACGGCGCTACCGTTACCAGCCTGGTGGACGTTACGTTTCTGAACGGGGTCCTGTATGCATCGGATGTTTTCGGAGCCCCGGGCGGCTTGGACTTCGGAACGATTAACCTGGTCACCGGGGCATTCACGGGGATCAACGACCAGGGCGGCAGTATCAACTGGCACGGTTTGGCCGCGAATGCCGCCGCTAACCTGATGTATGCCGTTGACCTAAACTCCGTTGGAGAGCAGCTCGTCTCCGTGACCGCCGGTGGGACAATCACCACGATCGGCGCCACAAATCATAGCATTAACGATCTGGCGTATGACTCCGCAACTAACACTCTCTACGGTGTTGACTCGGGCAGCCTTTATACCATCGACACTGCAACCGGAACCACCACGCTGGTCGGCGCATTCGGTTTCGGCACCGACGGCCGCCTGGGTCTGGCTTTCGATTCGAACAACAATTTGTTCCTGAACGTCGCCAGCAGCGGCGCCCTTTACAGTCTCAACCTGGGAACCGGTGCGGGTACTTTGGTGGGCAATAACGGGACTACCGACGGTTTCGGCATCGACGGATTAGCCGATGCCAACTATTCACCGGTTCCGGAGCCCGCCTCTACTCTGCCCCTGCTCCTTCTGGGCGGATTAGGATTCGGCATGTATCGCAGGCGTCTTCGCCAGGCCGGAAACTGATCCACGCCCTCAGGCGGGGTATTCTCCTCCGATGTACGTGTGTAGCTGCTGAATCGTGTGCGCTTGATCGGCGATCACGGCTTTGACCAGGTCGCCGATCGAGACCACGCCCATGAGGGCTTTGCCCTCCATTACCGGCAGGTGCCGGATGCGGGCACGCGTCATGATTCGCATGCATTCCTCGACGGTTTCGCCCGGCGATACGGTAACCAGATCCGCTGTCATGATCTCGCCAACCCTTGTGTCTTTCGAAGACCGTCCCTGAAGAATGACCTTGCGGGCGTAATCTCGTTCGGACACGATTCCGGCCAGCCTGCTCCCGGATGTCACCAGCAGCGCGCCCACCCTCTTCTCGGCCATCAATGCTATGGCATCGTAGACTGTTGCTTCCGGCGAAATCGACCAGATTTCCCGCCCTTTCTTATCCAAAATGGACCCGATGGTGTCAGACATGATCCCTCCCCGCTGCTTTCGGGCAGATTCTGACCTGCCGTGCCAGTGAGCATGGCACTGAATGGAATAGAATGCAACGGGGCTGCGTGAGGATTATTCCGCGAAGGCCCTCAGTAATTTAGTCCACGTAGTTTCCAAATCTTCCGGCAGCACACGGGTTTCCCCGACAGCGGTCATAAAGCTGGTGTCTCCCGTCCAGCGCGGCAGAGCGTGCAGGTGCAGATGTCCGGCGATGCCGGCTCCCGCGCTGCGTCCGATATTGAAGCCCAGGTTCAAACCGTCCGGCCGGTAAAGAGCACGCAGATGTTTCTCCGCCAGGCGTGCCAGCCGGATCAGTTCCACCAGCGTTTCGTCCTCGATCTCTTCCAGCAGCGCGGCGTGCTCGTAGGGCACCACCATGACATGCCCGGAGGTGTAGGGGAAGCGGTTCAGCATGACCAGATTACGCGGCGCGCGGTGCACCACCAGGCGCTCGCGGTCATGGGCCGTATCCGCCGCGGCGGCGCAGAAGATGCACTCTTTCGACTCCCCAGCCTGGGTGACGTACTGATACCGCCACGGAGTCCAGAGAAAGTCCATGAAACTCGGTTTACGGGTTCGGTACTTGTTCCGGCGCGGGGGGCTCCGCAGGCGCCGCGGCGGAGTTGTTTACGACATCCTTCAGTTCTTTGCTGGGTTTGAAATACGGGATCTTTTTGGCAGGCACTTCCACGCGCGCCCCGGTCTTGGGATTACGGCCAATGCGCGGCTGCCTCTGCCGCGTTCGGAAGCTCCCGAATCCGCGGATCTCGATCTTGTCTCCCGTGCGCAGTGAGCGGACGATACTGTCGAAAATGGCCTCCACAATGACTTCGGATTCCTTCCGTGTCATCTCTACCACGCGGGAGACTTCTTCAATCAGATCCGCCTTCGTCATCTGGTTCTCCTTGTTTGCTCAACGGCTTACGAAACCGCAGTATCGCGTGAATAGATCAAATTTGCAAGCTATTCGAGGTTGCGGTCCTTGAGACTCATGACCTCTTCGATGGTCGTGGTGGCCGCCGCAGCCTGGCGCTGGTAATCTTCCAGGCGCGTCTTTTCGTCATCGTCAGCGACTGCCCGAAGGCTGAGACCGATTTTCTTCTCCGCCTCACTCAGTTTGATGATCTTGAAATCCAATTGCTGTCCCACCGCCAGCGGCGGCTCTTCCGAACCGCGCCGCCCCGAGTAGCCGGGCACTTCGGAAAAATGGCACAACCCTTCCACTCCCTCCGCCAGCTCCACGAAGGCTCCGAAACTGGCCAGGCGGCAGACGCGGCCGTGGACCGTGTCGCCGATCTGGTGCGTCTGGAAGAAACTCTCCCACGCATCCGGTTGGAGCTGTTTGATGCCCAGGGAGAGGCGATGGGCCGACGAATCGATATTCAGAATCACGGCCTGCACGATCTGTCCCTTTTTCAGCACCTCCGAGGGATGCTTGACGCGCTTGGTCCAGGAAAGATCGGAGACGTGCACGAGCCCGTCTATGCCCTCCTCAATCTCGATGAAGGCGCCGAAGTCGGTCATGTTGCGAACGCGCCCCTCCACCACCGATCCCACGCTATAGCGCGTGTCGATCGTGGTCCATGGATTCGGCTCGAGCTGTTTGAGGCCCAGCGATATACGGCGTTCCTTGGCGTGCACTTCCAGCACTACGGCCTCAACCTGATCGCCCGCTTTCACCACCTTCGACGGATGTTTCATGCGGCGCGACCAGGTCATTTCACTGATGTGAATCAACCCCTCGATGCCGGGCTCCAGTTCGACAAACGCGCCGTAGTCCGTCACGTTGACGACGCGGCCAATGACGCGCGAGTGGAGCGGATAGCGCTCCGCCACCAGTTCCCAGGGATCCGGTTCGAGCTGCTTGATGCCCAGCGATACGCGCTCTTTGGAGCGATCGAATTTGAGCACCTTCACGGTCACTTCTTCACCCACGTGCAGTAGTTCGGAAGGATGTGTCACGCGGCCGTAAGACATGTCCGTTACGTGCAATAGCCCGTCAATACCGCCCAAGTCGATGAAGGCGCCATAGTCGGTGAGATTCTTGACCACTCCGGTGACCACCATGCCTTCGGAGAGATGATCGAGCGTGGTGGTCTTGCGCGCGGTGATCTCTTCTTCCACGGCCAGTTTTCGCGACACTACTACGTTGCCGCGGCGGCGGTTGAGCTTGATGATCTTGACGGGAATATCCTGCCCGATCAGTGCGTCCAGATTGTGAATGGGCCGCGGATCGGCCTGCGAGCCCGGCATGAACGCTTCGAGGCCGACGTCGACGGCCAGCCCGCCCTTAACGCGGCCCATGACGCGCCCCGACAGGATCAGTTGCTCCTGGTAAGCGCGTTCCAGATTGTCCCAGATGCGCAGCCGTGCCGCCCGCGTGTGCGACAGCACTACGTATCCTTCCTGCTGTTCGCCGTGCTCGACCATGACATCGACCACGTCGCCCACATGTACCGTTACTTCTCCGCTGGCGTTTTGAAATTGTTCGATGGGGGCGATGCCCTCGGACTTATAGCCGAAGTCGACGATCACGTCCTTACCCGTGATACTCAGAATTTTGCCCTGCAGGACTTCGTTGGCCGGAGGCGGACCAAAATGGCTGTAGTCGTCGAGCAGCTCTTCATAGCTTTCGGATGCTGGCTGGTCTATCTGCCCGTTGTCTTGGTCTACGGCCATGGCGCCTCCGCCGATCGCTGAGTCACCGATAGGTGCAGCAGGACGGGCGGCTGCGGCCGCGGAAGCAGGAGCGGGTGCGGCTGTCGTTGCATCCTCCTGACTGAGACCATGGGTGCCTACCAGCAAACCACTGAGAGATCAGTATGTTAGCAAATATACGCCGACTCATCAGAGCTTGTCAACGGCTCTCAGCCGGCGGTGCCGGGCATTTCGGCGGAGGCAGGGCCTTCCCAAGGCGCCCGTCCGTGACGACTTCACTCCACCGCGATGCTGCGCATCACTTGCTTCACCTTGGCCGCGTACCCTTCGTTTGGGTTGTACGTGGCCAGGATTTCATCCGTATCCTTATTCCGGTAAAGCTCGGAATGCGCCAATCGGTATCCCACCGCGTGAATTCCCGCCGTGGGACTGGCGAATTGGGCACGCCCGGAATCCCATCCGAACAGGTTATTATGAACAGCCGCTTTGCCGCCGGTCGATTCGATGAAGGAAATGCTGGGCAGCAGCCGCCAGTCGAGGGCATATCGGTCGGCGGCTTCCAGAAAAGCGCGCGAGAATTTCTGTGCAGGACAATCGGATTTCTGAAAGAACTTTCGCAGAGACTCGAGCCGGGGGTCGGTCCGATAGTCGCGTACGGGCACTGCGTATACCTGCTGATGTGAGAATTCCGCCGGAATCGACACCATACCTGCAAATACCACTAACCCACCGGACAATAATCTCCTCATGCAGTAAACTCCTTTGTTTTAAATAATTTGCGAGTAGCTCGCGCAGGCGGATCGGACGGGGGATCGTCTACCCCCAGGCAGGCCTTACGGGACCGACATATTTTGGGATTATACCACTTCAGGCTACTGCCTTCCGGCAGGTGGCGGCGCGAGCCAAAGAAGGGTTAATTCTAGTACTGCCACAGTGTGAAAGTCGACCCTATCTGGCCAGCCGTTCTATAGCGAACCCATCACGGTTGTCATACAGTAGCAGGTAGACGATGCGGGCGGTGAAACTCTAATGTATTCTGTGCGCGTTCTGGCTGTGCTCGTGGGTGTGCTGGCACTGGTATCCTGCAACCGCGACCCCAATGTTGCCAAGCGCCGTTATTTGGACAGCGGCAACAAGTACTATGACAAAGGCAAGTTCAAAGAGGCTTCGATCATGTATCGCAATGCCCTGCAAAAGGACCAGCGATACGGCCCGGCCCACTACAAACTAGGACTCACCTACGTTCGCTTGGGACAGTTGGCGCCGGCGGTCAGTTCTTTCCGGCGGGCCATTGAACTCATTCCCACCGACCAGCCGGATCATTGGGATGCCGTGGTGAAGGTTTCCGAGATTTATCTCGCCGCTTCCCCCGGCAAGCAATACCTGGATGAAACCGAAGGTTATTGCAAACAGCTTTTGAAACGCGATCCCAACTCTTTTGACGGGCACCGGCTGAGCGCTGATTTGGGTTATGTGCGCGCCGCCGCCGCGCTGCGCGCCTCGCAGCGCGATCAGGCCCGCTCCAACATCGACCAGGCGATCGCCGAGTATCGCAAGGCCGACGCCCTTAAACCGGGGCAGATCGGTATCGGCATGCAATTGGCGCGGTCTCTTCTGGCGCAGGGTGACTACGCGGCTGCCGAGCAGCTTTACCGCGATCTCATCGCCAAGCACAAGAACGTCGACTACGCATACACCGAACTCTACCGGCTTCTGATGCTTACCAACAAGAAGGATGAGGCCGAACAAATTCTCAAAGCCGGTTTTCAAAACAACCCCAAGCAGTATGGCTTCCTCACTATGCTGGCCGCGCACTACTACAACCAGAAGCGCACTGCCGAAATGGGGAACGTGCTGCAACAGATCAGGGCCAGCGCCAAGGATTTTCCGGCCGCATACCTTACGGTCGGCGATTTCTATCTGCGCATGGGCGATAACGACAAAGCCGTCCAGGAATACCGTGACGGTATTGCCAAAGATACGCGGCAAAAGAGCACTTATCAGAAACGCATCATCGAAGTTCTGATGCGGCAGGGCAAGCGCGAAGAGGCTTCCGCCGTCAATGCCGAGATTCTCAAGGCTGACCCCA
>PSRJ01000262.1 GCA_003175985.1 Terriglobia bacterium | reverse complement strand
ACCGTAGCGAGGAGGACCCACCCGTTCCCATCCCGAACACGGCAGTTAAGCTCCTCAGCCCCGATGGTACTGCATAGGTAACTATGTGGGAGAGTAGGAAGTTGCCCGGTTATAAAACAAAGCCCGATCGCGAGATCGGGCTTTTTTTCGCAACGTCCCTGCCTCTTGCGCCGCTCTATGCTATCGGAGTAGCATCGCCTGAAGGAGCGAAACTTGACGGTTCAATGGAACATGGAAGGGGTTCTGCTCGGGGCTTGCAACTGCAACTGGGGCTGCCCTTGTAGCTTCAACGCCCCGCCGACTTTCGGGAAATGCGAAGGCGGCTACCTCTGGCACATCGAGCAGGGCGGGTTCGGTGATGTCCCGCTGGATGGCCTAAACCTCGTCTGGTTCGCCCATTCGCCCGGTCCGCTGCACGAGGCCAAGGCGACTTCGCAGCGCATTATCGACGAGAACGCCACGCCCCCACAACGGGAGGCCCTGCTCGAAATCACGGGCGGCAAGTACGGCAGCCCCTGGTCGATCTTTGCGGCCGTCACCGCCAAGTGGCTTGACCCCTTGTTTGCGCCTTTCGACGTGACCGTTGCCGGTCTGCACAGTCGTGCGCGTGTGGGCGATTACATGGAACTGGCGATGGGCCCCATTCTGAACCCCGTCACGCAGGAGATCGAGCAGATCTATCTGGATAAGCCCACTGGGTTCACTTCGACACGCGCCACCATCTGCCGCTCCCTTTCCTTCCGCATAAACGCCGGCCTCTCCTACCAGCATGATGGCCAGTATGCTGAATTCTCCCATTTCCAATACTCCGGTGAAGGGCAGCGATAGCGTTCTGCCCAGCGCTGGAAGACCTGCTTACATCAAGACATGCTCCGAAAGCTCTCGGCGATACTGGGCTCGGCCGTGTTCCTGGTCATCGCCCCTGGTTTCGTGGCTGGGCTGGTCCCATTCTGGATCTCCCGCTGGCGCGTCGACCCCCCGTTCTTCGGGGTGCCTCTTTTCCGTGTTGTGGGCGTGATCCTGACCGCATTGGGACTCGCCGGCCTTCTCGATTCCTTTGCCCGGTTCGCTTTACAAGGTCTGGGCACGCCGGCGCCGGTCTTTCCCACCCGCCATTTGGTCGTCACCGGCCTCTATCGCTATGTCCGGAACCCGATGTATGTAGCGGTCGTCAGCACGATTCTCGGCCAGGGCCTACTATTTGGCAGCGTGGCGCTCGTGGAATACGCCGCCGTCGTCTGGCTGCTGTTCCATCTGTTTGTACTGATTTATGAAGAGCCTACGCTACGCGCAAATTTCGGCCCCGAGTATCGCGAATTCTGTTCCCGGGTCCCGCGTTGGATTCCTCGCGTGACCCCCTGGAAAGGCCCGAATCACACAGGATCGGCCTAACGTTTTCAGCCAGTTACACATGGCTTCCGGGTTGAGCGCGTTACACTGAAGGACAGATGATTTCGGGAATCGTCGTTTTTGCGCATGGATCGCGCATCGAGAGCGCCAACGAAGGCGTCCGTATGGCTGCGGCCCGCCTGGCGGAATTGGGTTCGTTCCGTCACGTCGAACCGGCATTTCTCGAGCTCGGCACGCCCGATCTCGCGGGAGCAGTCGAGCGGCTCGTCAGGCTCGGAGTGGACTACGTCTTGGTTATTCCTTATTTTCTTACCCTCGGCCTGCATCTGGAGCGCGACCTGCCCGCCATCATATCGGGCTTAAGATCCGCCCATCCCGGCGCCAGGATCGAGATGACCCCTCCTTTGGAAGGCCATCCGGCCCTGATCCAAGTCTTGCTGGAGCGTGCCCAGGAATACTTGACAATACCACACTAAAGTTTAATAATGGACTTGTACTAAGCCGAGGGGCTTTGCTCCCCGCGGATCCAGTTGTAATACGGAGGTTTTTTCGAAATGGCAAAGATTATCGGCATCGACTTGGGTACCACGAATTCGGTGGTCGCCGTCATGGAGGCGGGCCAGCCCACAGTCATCGCGAACCAGGAAGGTGCCCGCACCACTCCCTCGGTCGTGGCCTTCACCAAGAGTGGCGAACGCCTCGTGGGCCAGGTCGCCAAGCGTCAGGCCATCACCAATCCCGAAAATACCGTCTTTTCCATCAAACGGTTCATGGGACGGCGCCATGACGAGGTCACCGAAGAGATGAAGATGGTCCCCTATAAGGTGGCCCGCGGCGACAGCAATGATGCCCGCATCGACATTATGGGGAAGAAGTATTCGCCGCCGGAAATCTCGGCCATGATTCTCACCAAGCTGAAAGAAGCGGCCGAGTCTTACCTGGGCGGCAAAATTACGCAGGCCGTCATCACCGTCCCCGCGTACTTCAATGACGCGCAGCGCCAGGCCACCAAAGACGCCGGCAAGATCGCCGGCCTCGAGGTGATGCGCATCATCAATGAGCCTACGGCCGCGGCTTTGGCTTACGGTCTGGATAAAAAGAAGAATGAAACCATCGCCGTCTACGACTTCGGCGGCGGCACCTTCGATATCTCCATCCTCGAAGTCGGTGAAGGCGTGGTTGAAGTGAAATCGACCAACGGCGATACGCACCTGGGCGGCGATAATATCGACCAGCGCATCATCGATTGGATCGTCTCGGAGTTTAAGAAGGAGAACGGGATCGATCTTTCCCGCGACCAGATGGCGCTCCAGCGTTTGAAGGAAGGCGCCGAAAAGGCCAAGATGGAGCTCTCCACTCTGCTCGAGACCGAGATCAATCTGCCCTTCATCACGGCCGATGCCACGGGTCCCAAGCACCTGCAAATGAAGCTGACGCGGGCGCGCTTCGAGCAGATGGTGGAAGACATCGTCCAGCGGTCGGTGGGCCCCTGCAAGCAGGCCATGGCCGATGCCGGCGTGACCCCGCAGCAGATCGATGAAGTCGTCCTCGTCGGCGGCCAGACTCGTATGCCGCGCATCCAGCAGCTTGTCCGCGAGTTGTTCGGCAAGGAGCCCCACAAGGGTGTGAATCCCGACGAAGTAGTGGCTGTGGGCGCCGCGGTGCAAGGCGGAGTCTTGGGCGGAGAAGTGAAGGATGTTCTGCTGCTCGATGTGACCCCCCTGTCTCTCGGAATCGAGACACTCGGCGGCGTGTTCACCAAGCTCATCGAGCGCAACACCACGATCCCCACTCGCAAGAGCGAAGTTTTCTCCACGGCGGCCGATAGTCAGCCCTCCGTGGAAATCAAAGTCCACCAGGGCGAGCGGGCAATGGCGCGCGACAACCGGCTGCTGGGCGTGTTCCAGCTCGGCAACATTCCTCCGGCCCCTCGCGGCGTGCCGCAGATCGAAGTGACGTTCGATATCGATGCCAATGGCATCCTCAACGTGACCGCGAAAGATCGCGCCACTAACAACGAGCAGAAGATCACCATTACTTCTTCCTCGGGTCTTTCCAAGGATGAAGTCGAAAAAATGGCCAAAGATGCCGAATCGCACGCCGCCGACGATCGCAAGCAGCGCGACACCATCGAAGCCAAGAACCGCGCCGATGCCATGGTCTACAACGTCGAAAAGACGCTCAAGGAGCATCGCAGTAAAATCGGCGAGGCGGAAGCCAAAGAGATCGAATCGGCCATCGAAGAGACCAAGAAGGCCATCGGGGAAAACGACGCGGAAAAGATCAACGCCGCGGTCGATCGGCTGACCACCGCCAGTCACAAGCTGGCGGAAGCAATGTACAAGGCTTCCTCGCAGCCGGGCGGCCAGGCGCCACCTTCCGGCGATGGCGCGGCTCCCGGCGACGAAGGCAAGAAGGATAAAGACAACGTAGTGGACGCCGAATTCGTCGACGTCGACGATAAGAAGTAAGAGAAGGCCGTCAGCGGTCAACTTTCAGCAGTCAGCCCCGTCGCTGAAAGCTGATCGCTGATTGCTGAAGGCTGATTGCCGATGGCTGCTCAACCCAAGCACGAATACTACGAAACACTGGGCGTACCTCGCAAAGCTTCGGCCGACGAGGTCCGCAAAGCCTACCGCAAGCTCGCCCGCAAACACCATCCCGACTTGAATCCGGGAGATAAGTCCTCCGAAGAGCGTTTCAAGAACGTCCAGGAAGCCTACGACGTGCTCAGCGACCCCAAGAAACGCCAGATGTATGACCAGTACGGCTTCTATTCCGAGAATGGCTTCGCGGGCGCGGGCGGACCCGGCGGCGCTTCGGGCCCTACTCCCAATATGGATTTCGGGGGCTTCGATTTCTCGGAGTTCTTCCAGGGTGCGCCCGGAGCGCAGGGCGGCGCCGGCCGGCGCACCGAGACCGGCGGCTTCCGCGATATCTTCTCCCAGTTCTTCGGGGGACGCGGCGCAGGCGAGCAGGCCCAGGCCGAAAAAGGCGGCGACCTCGAGTACGTGATGGACATCGACTTCTGGCAAGCCATCAAGGGGACTCAGGCTCGCGTCAACATTACCCGTTACGAGGTGTGCGGCACTTGCCACGGGTCCGGGTCCAGCGGAGCCGGTGAAGTCACCTGCCCGCAATGCAAAGGTACCGGCCATGTGACCCAGATGGCGGGAGCCATGAAATTCAATCTCACTTGCCCGAGGTGCAACGGGTCCGGTAAGCTGCGCAACGCGTGCCCCACCTGCGGGGGCGACGGGCGCATCACCCATACCGAAACCGTGGAGATTCGCATCCCGCCCGGCGCCCGCAACGGTTCCCGGCTCCGCGTGCCCGGTAAAGGAAACGCCGGTACCATGGGCGCGCCGCCGGGCGACCTCTACATCACCACCAAGGTCGAGGAGCATCCGTTCTTCCATCGCGAAGGCGACAACATCGAAATCAAGGTGCCGGTCACTGTCTCCGAGGCGGGCCTCGGCGCCAGGATCGAAGTGCCGACCATCGATGGCCGCACGCAGCTCAAGATTCCGCAGGGCACCAAGAACGGCCAGCGATTTCGTCTCCGCGAGAAGGGCGTGCTCAATACCCGCACCGGCCAGCGCGGCGATCAGATCGTCGAAGTCGCCATTGAAGCGCCCGACCCGCGCGACGAGCGCACCCGCGAACTGCTCAAAGAGCTCTCCAAGCTTCAGTCCGAAGACCCCCGCGCGGAGATCTGGACCAAGGTTTGATATGCCCAAGGCCAAATCCAGAGCGGCTTATATGATCTCGGCCGTGGCCGAGCAGTACGAGATTCATCCGCAAACGCTTCGCCTTTATGAACGTGAGGGGCTGCTGAAGCCCTCACGCAGCGAGGGCAATACACGACTCTACACTCCCGAGGATCTTGAGCGCCTCGAAGTGATCCTGCATCTCACGCGCGATCTGGGCGTCAATCTCGCGGGCGTTGAGATTATCCTCAACATGCGTGAGAAAATGGGCGAAATGCAGTCACAGATCCAGGAGTTCATCGCCACTCTGAATTCGGAACTTGCCGCCCGTACTGCACGGCCGCCCGAGCCGCAATCGCGGAACTGGCTGGTCCCGGTGATCAACGCGCGGCGGAACCGTTAACCGATGGCCGCGCCCGAGGGCCGCAACGTTACGGCTGCGTACACAGCACCCTTCCTCGTCTACGTGGGAATGATGCTGTTGCCGCTTTCTCCCCAACTCCTTTACCCGATTCGCTTCATCGTGGTTGCGGGCGTCCTGCTGTTCCTCTCGCGTCCCTACGTGCAACTCCGGCCGTCGTATACCATTGCCAGCATCGCAATCGGGATCGGCGTATTCGTGATCTGGATCGCTCCCGATCTGCTGTTTGATTACCGCCATCATTGGTTGTTTGACAATCCCGTCATCGGCAGCGCCCAGAGTTCTTTGGCTCCCGCCCTTCGCGAAGACAAGTTCTTCCTGCTCTTTCGCGTGCTGTCCAGCGTGGTATTGGTCCCGGTGCTCGAAGAGCTCTTCTGGCGCGGCTGGCTGATGCGTTGGCTCATTAATACAGACTTCCGCAAAGTACTCCCGGGTACTTACCAGGCGCGGGCTTTCTGGCTGGTCGCACTGCTGTTCGCTGTCGAACATGGGCCCTATTGGGAAGTCGGTCTGCTGGCGGGTATCCTCTACAACTGGTGGATCGTCCGCACCAAAAACCTGGGCGATTGTATCCTCGCCCATGCAGTTACCAACGCCATCCTGGCAGTCTACGTGTTGTCTCGCGCCCAATGGCAATACTGGCTATAACCGGAAGGCCTCCGGCTGCATCTAATTAATTGACAGGTGTCCAGAAGCTTTCCTTCTCCCCCTGTCACGGGCTCCGGGACAGCGGCGAGTCGGGCCCCGCTTCCCGGAGCTGCGAAAGTCCTCTCTGATACACTTCCTCAATGAGCAAGACGGGGATGCCGCGGGTGCTTGGCTTACCCGACCTGGTCCTGCTCAACACCGCCTCGGTTATAGGTATTCGCAATCTCTCGTTTGCAGCCCAGACCGGCTTCGGCTCCATCGCGCTGTGGATTACGGGCGGGCTCCTCTTTCTCGTTCCGTGCGCGCTGGTTGTGGGAGGGCTATCCCGGCGTTCGCCAAATGAAGGGGGACTTTACGTCTGGACGCGGGATGCATTCGGTCCGTGGCACGGGTTCCTGTGCGGCGCCTGCTACATCCTGAGTGTCCTGTTTCTTCTGCCAACGATCCTCCTGTCCGGACTCTCTCTGGCGGCCGCCGCGTTTGGCTTCTCGCAGCAGAAGTGGTTTCTTGTAACACTCTGCCTCTTCACCCTTTGGAGTGTGCTAGCGGCCAGCTACGTGGGGATGGCAGTGGGGAAGTGGGTTAGCGACATTGGCGGCTTCGCGACCGTCTCCGTCGGGCTGCTCCTGATCATTGCCGGCGCCACGGTGTGGCGCCGTTTCGGACCTGCCACTGCCGGCAGCTTCCTGCCGCCTTTCGAATGGGACAAACTCAACTTCTGGTCGCAGATCGCCCTGGCGTATACGGGCTTGGAGCTTGGCAGCATTATGGCCGAAGAGATCCGCAATCCCGAGCGCACGATCCCGCGCGCCGCGTGGATCTCCGGCATTGCCGTCGCAGGCTTTTATATCGGCGGAACACTGGGCCTGCTCGCGTTGGTGCCGGCCCGAAACGTGGATGTGCTGTTCGGCCTGGTGCAGGGCGGTCAAGTGGCGGGGCAGCGCCTCGCTTGGCCGGGGTTCCCCATCCTACTGGCGCTGCTGATCATTGCCTCCGCGGCAGGAGCATTCGGATCGTGGCTGAGCGGCTGCGCCCGCCTGCCCTTTGTCATCGGGCTTGACGAGTATCTGCCGCCTTCGCTCGCGCGCCTCCACCCCCGGTGGAACACCCCCTATCTGGCGTTGCTTTCGGAAGGCGCCGTTTGCACGTTCTTCCTTCTGGCGATGACCGTGGGCGAAAATCTCCGCTCCGCCTATCAGCTCCTGGTCGATCTGACTACGATCACCAGCATGCTGCCCTTTGCCTACCTGTTTGCCGCCGGCTGGAACGGGCGCTTGCGCATCAGCGCCGCCTGCGGATTCACTGTAACGGTTTTGGCAATTGGGCTCGCCCTCATTCCTCCTCAAGGATCCTCGCCCCTGCGCTATGAAGCCAAGCTGATAGGCGGCTTCGCCGCCGTAATCTGCGCCGCAAGCCTCAACTTTCTGTACGCCAGGAATCGACGCCAGAAAGTTTGAAACGACTTGGGTGGCCGGTACACTAACCACCGTAGCGGCCTAGCGCTGTACTCCCAACAATTCACGAATCCTCGCGCAGGCGCTCTGACACCGCAAACTGTACGGAATATCGCTAAGTCCGGCAGGCCGGGGTTCAACCGCATTGAATCGCTCTCGAGACGGTTCTACCCTGGACTCCTAGACCACCTTGGGCAGTGAGAAAGGGATAAACATATGGCCTTTGAAAAGAAAGTCGCATTGGCCGGCAGCCATCGCGACCCCGTAATGGGCGCCGCGGCCGCGCGCCCGGTCGACAACAACGAAGTGGTCCACGCAACCCTGGTGCTCCGACGCAGGACCCAGACCGATTCACCCGAAGCGTTTGCCTACAGCCCCCAAACGATCAACCATCACACCCGCGAAGAGTACGGTCTGGTTCATGGCGCGGCTCCCGCCGACATGGCCACGATCGAAGCTTTCGCCCACGAATACGGCCTTACCGTGACCGAGCGCAGTCAGGCCCGGCGAACCGTAGTTCTCTCCGGCACGGCTGAGAATATGCAGCACGCCTTCGACACGCAACTGCAGCACTATGAATCGCCGCACGGCAGTTATCGCGGCCGTACCGGATCGATCATGATCCCCGAAGAGTTGCAGCCTATCCTCACGGCGGTTCTTGGCCTGGACAACCGGCCGATCGCCAAGCCGCACATTCGGATTCACGCGTCGCAGCCTCCCGGCTCGCTCACGCCGGTTCAGGTGGCACAGCTTTGCAACTTCCCCACCAACGTGAACGGCGCCGGCCAGACCATCGGGATCATCGAACTGGGTGGCGGCTTCCGCACCTCCGATCTCAAAACCTACTTCCGGTCGCTGGGCATTACGCCTCCAGTAGTCACAGCCGTTTCGGTCGATGGAGGCGTCAACCAACCTCTCGTCGATCGGGGCGCCGATGGCGAAGTGATGCTCGACATCGAAGTCGCCGGGGCGGTGGCGCCGGGCGCCCGCATCGCGGTCTATTTCGCGCCCAATACCGACCAGGGCTTCGTGGATGCGATCAGCACTGCGGTGCACGACACCGTGAACAAACCTTCGGTGATCTCCATCAGTTGGGGCGCCTCCGAAGATGTCTGGACCCAGCAGGCAGCCAACGCCATGCTGCAAGCCGTCACAGATGCCGCTGCGGTGGGGGTGACGGTAACCGCGGCCGCCGGCGATGACGGCGCGACCGACGGCGCGCGCGACAACAAGCTGCACGTCGATCTGCCCGCCTGCCTGCCGCCAGTACTGGCCTGTGGCGGAACGCGCCTGAATACGACCAATGGAGCCTTTGCCAGCGAGGTCGTCTGGAACGAATTGGCCAACGGCGAAGGTGCCACCGGCGGCGGCGTAAGCAAGATCTTCGCGATTCCGGATTATCAAGCCACGGCCGGAGTGCCCAAACACCCCGAGACCGGTTTCGCCGGCCGCGGCGTTCCCGATGTTGCCGGCGATGCGGACCCCGTGACCGGTTACCTGGTTCGCGTGGATGGCAGGAACACGGTGATCGGCGGCACCAGTGCGGTATCGCCGCTGTGGGCGGGTCTCATCGCGCTGATCAACCAGCAGCTCGGACGGCCGGTCGGTTTTCTGCATCCGGCTATTTACCAGATCGGAAGCTCGGCTTTCCGCGACATCACCAGCGGCACTAACGGGCATTACGCTGCCGGCGCCAGTTGGGACGCCTGTACCGGGCTCGGCAGTCCGAATGGTACGGCTCTGATTCACGCGCTGATGGGCAAGGCCGCCGCTGCCGGAGGGGTTTGAGCTCCGGCCGTGTTCCGTTGGAGGCCAGCCGTCCCAAGAACACGCCTGGCCTCCAGCCCCGCGACGAACTGCCTCGGTCGCAAATCTTAAGCGCCACCATCCTCGTCAGGAGGCGGCGAGCGGCAGAGGCCGAACAGCAGGTCGCCAGTATCATGCGCGGAGAAGCCGCGGCGCTCTCGCGCGAGCAGGCCGCGGAAATACTCGGCGCCGATCCCGCGGACATCGAACTCGTGCGCCGCTTCGCGGAATCTTACGGGCTGGCCGTGACTGAGTCGAGCGCCGCCCAACACACCGTAAAGGTTGCCGGGACCGCCGCACAAATGGAGGTTGCCTTCGGAACCCGGCTCTTCTCGTGTGCCGGGCACGCCTGCTACGAAGGCCCTCTCACCATTCCGTCGGAACTCGACCGGATCATCGTCGGGGTCTTGGGATTGGATGAGCGCCCGATCGCACGGCGCTAAAATGGTACTTGATCCAACTCACAGGGGCAGGAAAGCGCTACGGCCCCAAAATCCTGTTTGAAGACTTAGACTGGCTGGTCACACCGGGAGAGCGCACCGGTATCGTCGGCGCCAACGGCACGGGAAAGTCTTCCCTGCTTAAGGTGCTCGCCGGGATCGAAGGCCTTGATTCCGGCTCCATCACCTCGCAGAAGGGCATCACCTTCGGCTACCTGCCACAGGAAGGGCTTTCGCTTTCGGGCCGCACCGTTTTCGCCGAATCCATGACCGTCTTCGCTGGCTTGCGGGCGCTGGAGGAAGAGCAGGAGCAGTTGACGCACCGGATGGCGGAACTCGACCCTGCCGGCGCCGAATACGCGCAAGTGGCCGAGCGGTTCCACCGCGTGGAGAATGAATTCCGCGCGCGTGATGGATACGCCATCGAAGCCCAGGTGGGCGCCGTTCTTTCCGGTCTCGGCTTCTCGCAGCGCGATTGGCATCGCCGCACGGAAGAGTTCTCGGGCGGCTGGCAGATGCGGATCGCCCTGGCCAAGCTCCTGCTCGAAAAACCCAACCTTCTGCTGCTCGACGAGCCGACCAATCACCTCGATCTCGAAGCCCGGAACTGGCTGGAGGACTATCTCGGCTCTTACCCGCACGCCTTCGTGCTGGTTTCGCACGACCGTTACTTTCTGGATGTCACGGTGCGCCGCATCGTCGAGTTATGGAATAAGGGGCTCCACTTCTACACCGGCGGGTACTCCCGCTACGAACAACTGAAAGAGGAGCGCCGCACCCAGCTTCAAGCAGCGTACGAGAACCAGCAGGACCGGATCCGTCAGCTCGAAGCCTTCATCAATCGTTTCCGCTACCAGGCCACCAAGGCGAAGCAGGTACAGAGCCGCGTCAAGGAACTCGAACGGATTGAGAAGATCGAGATTCCTCCAGAAGAGAAGACGATCCACTTCAGCTTTCCCCAGCCCAAAGCCAGCGGGCGAATCGTGGCGGAGTTCAAGGGCGTGGCCAAGAGCTATGGCAGCCACGAAGTCTTCGCAAACGCCGGCTTCATTATCGAGCGCGGCGATCGCGTGGCGTTGGTGGGCGTGAACGGGGCCGGCAAATCGACGCTCATCAAGATCCTGGCCGGCGCAGAGCCGCTAACCGCGGGTGCTTACACACTCGGGCACAATGCGCAGCCCGATTATTTCGCGCAGGACCAGTACAAGGAACTGGACCAGAATGCGCGCATGATTGACGACCTTTCCACGGTCGCGCCCCGCGCCACCAACACCGAATTGCGCAGCATCCTGGGCTGCTTCCTGTTCTCGGAGGATGATGTATTCAAGACCATCGGTGTGCTCTCGGGAGGCGAGCGCAACCGCTACGCCCTGGCGCGCATGCTCATGATGCCTTCCAACTTCCTACTGCTCGATGAGCCCACTAACCACTTGGATATGCGCGCCAAGGATGTGCTTCTGACGGCGCTGCAGGAATACAGCGGGACCCTGGTCTTCGTCTCACATGACCGCTATTTCATCGACCGGCTGGCTACCCGTGTCTTCGAGATCGAGAACGGTCAGGTTACGGTGTTTCCGGGAAACTACGAAGACTACCTGTGGCGCAAGCAGGGCGGGGGAAGCATGCCGGAGGTCTCCAAGCCGGCAGGGCCGGAAACGTCGCCGGTTCCGGCGCTCGCGAAGCTGCCCGAGAAACGCGTGAATCCGATCAAGCTGCGCCGGATGCAGGAACGCAGGACCGAAATCGAGCAGGAGATTGCACGGCTGGAAAGCGAGATCGCCGGTTACGAAGCGGCGCTGGCCAACTTCGTGAGCGCCGACGAAACGCGCCGTACCGCCGAACTGGCGGACACGCGGCGCACGCAACTGACTGCTCTGTTATCCGAATGGGAGAAGGTGGCGGAGGAGTTGGAGGCTTATTCCTGAGCGGGCATCTGCTGCTCGATGTCGCGCCAGGCGCTGATCTTCAATCGCCGGCACACCCAGCAGAGCGGTTCGGTCGCCGCGCTGGAGGTTTCCGCGCCGCAAACCGAGCACTTGCTGCTCTTCTTCAGCCGGTCCGTTGAGATCGACTGTTTCGCCTTTTCCAGGATCTCGGCGGCGATTACCGGCTCGGCCTTCGGCTGCAGTTTGCGTCTCATTGGTTACCCAGTCTCGTTTCACTATGCCAGAAACCGCGCCCCGGAACAAGTCCCCCCTGTAACGTGCGTACTAAGCGGCTTCCGGAACCTGAATAATGACCGCTACATCCAAGGAAGACCCGCACCGCGGACACTTCTGGCCGCTGGCTACTCGCGGATTCTTCCCCTTTAAATCGATATCCGCCGGCACCGTATGTGTGCAAATCGGGCAATGAACCTGACCCAGCGTGTGATTTTCAATGAATGCCTTCATGACTCGCCTCACTCCTTCCGACGAAAGAACTCCAGCAAAGGTTGTACCAAAATCGTAAAGATTTATGATCGATTGCTCACCATGCTGGGTTCGCAATCCCATTAGATGCTTGACAGCGGAATCCCGTTCTATGTCAGGTGCTACGCTGGAAGCTATGACGCAGCCTGCCGCTCCCAAAATCCAGCTCAGCAACACCCCGGATTACCGCGAGAACTACGCCAACAGCGTGCAGGTGCGCGTCAATCTATGGGATTTCCTGCTTCTGTTCGGGCGTGTGAATCAGACCGCTCCCGATAACGTGACCATTCAGAACTTTCAGGGCATCTACGTGAGCCCGCAGCAGGCCAAGGCGCTGCTCAACGTGCTGCAGCAAAACGTCACGCAATATGAGTCGGCGTTCGGCGAGATCCGGCTGGAGCCGCAGGGCGCCGGCAGTATTGTCCAGTAGGCTTCTCGTAGAAAGAGGAATACCATGGCTGCGGATACCGCGGTTCGCGAACACCTGATCTGGCTGCTCGAAGGCGGCCATGCCCACCCGAAATTCGACGACGCTGTGAAAGGGATCCCGCCCGATCGCATCGGCATGCGGCCTGAAGGCGCGCCGCATTCGGCCTGGGAACTGCTGGAGCACATGCGCATCGCGCAAAACGATATCTTGCGCTTCAGCGTTTCCGCCGATTACGTTTCTCCAAAATGGCCGGAGGGGTATTGGCCGGCGGTCCCCGCTCCCGCCCAGCCCGCCGATTGGACCAAATCGGTGCGCGCGTTTCGCAAGGACCTCGCCGCGTTCGCCGGCCTCGTTCGGGACCCGGCCCAAAACCTGCATAAGAAGTTTCCTTGGGGAGACGGACAGACTTTAATGCGCGAAGCGCTGCTCATTGCCGACCACAACTCCTACCACGTGGGACAACTGGTGCTGGTGCGGAGGTTGCTGGGAGCCTGGCCCGAATAGAAGACTACACGCGCCGCGCGCGCAAGGGTACGGGCGCCTGGAGCCCGCTCTGGCAGAGGAACTCGAGCAGCAGAATCATCTTATGGTCCTGGTCCGCCGGAGGCCGGGTACAGCCGCACAATCGCACGCGTTGAAACTGGGCGATGCGTTCCGCCAGTTGCGCACGTGAGCCGGGGAGCGGGACGGAGGACTCCAAAATAGAAGCCCCAAGGAATTCAGCAAGGAATTCGAGTTCGTCGCACGACAGGCCCGTTAGAAATCCCTGGATCTTGGATTGAAGGGGCCCATCAACACACGAACTAAGAGCGGCTACCAAAGCGGCGTGCACGGCAGGTCTCCTGGTGGTGTTGAACCATACCAAAAACTTGGCTGCTATGGCCATATTGTTACTAAAACGGCGAAGGGGCGCAAGGGGTATCTCGGCGCGCGGCTATTAAGACATAGTACTCCGATTATCATGAATACCTGTTACGATTAATCGGCGATGAGCAACTGGCATAAGCCGCTCGTGTGGAGCGCGCTCCTCTGCTGCCTGGCGACTGCCGCCTATGGCGAATTCGGGCAGAACGGGCCAAAGCTGGTGGATCCTGAGGTGTTGGCCTATTCTTTGGGCTGGTCGGTGGCATTGTCGGCCGATGGCAATACCGCGCTGGTGGGAGAGCCCTTCACCTCATCGAGTGGCGGTGCAATCGTCTTCACACGCGCGGCTGGTGTGTGGACGCAGCAAGGCCCTACGCTGGTCGGCTCCGGCGCCATGGGCCTTTCGCAACAGGGCTACTCGGTAGCGCTGGCGGCGGATGGCAACACTGCGATTGTGGGTGGAGCGCGTGACAACCCGCTGCCTGACGGCACGGCCATCGGAGCTGCTTGGGTGTTCACTCGCTCCGGTGGTGTTTGGACGCAGCAAGGCAACAAACTAGTTGGCTCGGGTGCCAGTGGCGGTGCTGGACAGGGCGGGTCGGTGGCGCTATCCGCGGATGGCAATACTGCGCTGATCGGGGGAGGCGGCGACAACAACGGTGCGGGCGCGGTGTGGATGTTCGTGCGCTCGGGCGGCGTGTGGACGCAACAAGGCGCCAAGCTGGCAGGCGCTTCACGTAGCAACCTCGGCACTTCGATAGGGTTATCGGCCGATGGGAATACGGCCATCGCGGGAGCACCGGGCCTTGGCAGTGGCAACGGTGCTGGCGCAGCGTTGATCTTCAAGCGCACTGGCGGGGTCTGGAGTCAAGCGGGCGCTCCACTGTTGGGCTCCGGTGCGGCAGGGTTTGCTGGTCAAGGCTATAGAGTGGCACTGTCGGCCGATGGCAGCACCGCTGTTGTAGGTGGGCCTAATGATAACGGCGGTGCTGGCGCCGTATGGGTGTTCACACGATCGGGCGACGGCACATGGACGCAACAGGGTACTAAGTTAGTAGGCTCCGGTGCCGTGGGGATGGCGGATCAGGGTTATGCATTGGCAGTGTCGGCCGATGGCAATATGGCGGTTGTCGGCGGACCGTACGACAACGGCGGCCCTGGCGCTGGTGTTGGAGCTACCTGGGTATACACACGGTCCGTCGGCGCGTGGAGCCAGCAGGGCAGCAAATTGGTTGGCTCCGGCGCGACCTACTCTGCCAATCAAGGCTGGTCGGTGGCGTTGTCGGCTGATGCGTCTACTCTGCTTGTTGGGGGACCTAGTGACAACGCGGTATGGGCGTTTCTTCCTATCAATACGAGCCTCGCCTCTTCGATGAATCCCTCGAACTATGGCCAGACCGTTACTTTTACTGCTACACCACCGGCGGGCGCGACTGGTGCTGTTACATTCATGCTCGACAATGTCGAGCTGCCGCCAGTCGCTTTGAGCGTAAGCCAGGCGCGGCTCACGATTTCTAGCCTTTCGGCCGGGAACCACGCAATCGGTGCGACGTACAGCGGCGACGCGAATTTCGGGTCCTCTACGAGCAAAGTGCTGAACCAGGTAGTTAACAAGGCTCCCCCGGCCATCACGCTGTCCGTGTCGGCCTCCGCTTCTCCTTATTCACAGTTTCAGCAACTCGGGCCAAAACTGGTGGGCAGCGGCGGCACGACCTCGCCCCCCTCCGCTCAGGGCTCGTCTGTGGCGCTATCGGCGGATGGGAATACGGCGCTGGTGGGAGGATGGGGCGATAACAATGTAGGCGCCGTATGGGTGTTCACGCGCTCGGGGGTTCTATGGAGCCAACAGGGCGACAAGTTAGTGGGCAGCGGCGCAAGCGCCCATGCCAGCCAAGGCCAATCAGTGGCTCTCTCGGCTGATGGAAATACAGCGCTCGTGGGCGGACCGGACGACAACAATAGCGTGGGTGGCGTGTGGGTGTTTACCCGCTCGGGCGGCGTATGGACCCAGCAGGGTAACAAGCTTGTGGGCGGCGGTGCGGCTGGTCCTGCCCATATGGGCTCATCGGTGGCGCTCTCGAAGGATGGAAATACGGCTCTGGTGGGAGGATGGGACGACAACAATGGTGTGGGAGCCGTGTGGGTGTTCACGCGTTCGGGCGGTGTATGGACCCAGCAGGGCTCGAAACTGGTGGGCACTGGCGCAAGCGGACTCCCCGGCCAAGGTGGTTCCGTTGCCTTGTCGGAGGATGGTAATACGGCGCTGGTGGGCGGGGGAAATGACAATGCGAATGCTGGCGCCGTGTGGGTCTTCACGCGATCCGGCGATTTGTGGACCCAGCAGGGCAGTAAACTGGTGGGCACTGGCGCGAGAAATCCGGCCGGTCAGGGCCGGTCTGTAGCGCTGTCGGCGGACGGCAATACGGCACTGGACGGTGGGCCCTTCGACAACGCCGGCATTGGCGCGACGTGGGTCTTCACGCGTTCCGCCGGCGTCTGGAGCCAGCAAGGCAACAAGCTGGTGGGCTACGGTGTGAGCGGATCATTTAGTGACCAGGGCGGGAGTGTCTCTCTGTCGGCGGACGGAAACACGGCTCTCGTCGGGGGATATATCGACAATGGAAATGCGGGCGCAGCGTGGGCGTTTAAACGCTCGGGAGCTGTCTGGACCCAGCAGGGCAGCAAGTTCGTCGGGTCTGGAGCCAGCTGGCAGGCTAACGAGGGCACGGCCGTCTCGTTGTCGGCTGATGGCAGGACCGCGCTTGTGGGAGGGCCGGCCGACAACCCCTCGGGCGCCGCTTGGATCTTTGTGGCGACTTCTGTTATTACTGGCCCCTTGTCGCCGACTCCCAACTCCGTGGCCTACAGCCAGCCTGTGAATCTTGTCGCGACCGTGACGCCTGGCGCCACAGGCATCGTCACGTTCATCATTGACGGGGTTCCTCAACCACTGCTCGGCCTGAGCAACAGCCAGACTGAAATTACGATCTCGAATCTTTCTATAGGCACACACTCGATTACCGCAGCCTACAGTGGCGATGGGAATGTCCTAGAATCCACCAGCCCGGTATGGAACCTGATCATCGACAAGGCGCCCACCACTGTTGGCCTTGTCTCTTCCGCCAATCCCGCGGTAGTCCGCGATGTGGTTACCTTCACGGCTACTGTTACGGCGGGCGCCACCGGCTCGGTTACCTTCACCATCGATGGGGTCGCTCAACCGCCGGTCGCTCTAAGCGGCGGCCAGGCGCGGTTTGCTATTTCGAGCCTTTCGCCGGGCACGCACGTGATCACCGCGGCCTACAGCGGCGATGCGTATTACGCGGGCTCGACGAGTCCGGTCCTGAACCAGACGATCGAGGTGATGGCTGCGGTGACTTTGACCCTGACCAGCAGTCCCAACCCTTCGACTGTCGGGCAGGCGGTCACGTTTACGGCCTCGGTTTCGGGCGGCAGTGGAGGCGCCGTGCAGTTTTACGATCGGGCCGCTTTGCTGGGATCGGCGGCGGTGTCGCGGGAACAAGCCACGTTCGTTACCTCCAGTCTGAGCTTGGGTTCCCATGCCATCTTGGCGCGCTACAACAGCAACACGTCGATACAGTCGAGCATCGGACAAGTGGTCAATGGCATGCCCAGCACCACCGCTCTGAGCGCCAATCCCGCGGCCATTGTGTTGGGTCAGGCCGTGGTGCTGACGGCACAGGTCGGGCCCGCGCCGCCCGCGGGATTCGCGGCTCCCACTGGGCAGGTGGCTTTCCAGGACAACGCTTCTCCCGCGGGAACAGCCATGCTCTCTTCCGGAAACGCGACGCTGACCCTCACCAATTTGACTCTGGGGATGCACCAGATCACCGCCATTTATGGTGGAGACAAAACCTGGAGTTCCTCTTTCGCCCGCACGACTGTGACGGTCACTCAGCCCGCGTTGCAGGTGACCAATGCGGCAACGAATCTCTCCTCCAGCTTCGCTCCGGATGAAACAGTCAGCGTGTTCAATGTGACCTCGCTCGCTGGAGATGCGGCGGCACCTTCCCTGCCGCTGCCGTTCTCGCTCGGCGGAGTCTCAGTGACCATTACGGATAGCGCCGGTGCCGCGCGGCCGGCGCTGCTTTATGGCGTGGTGGCTTCTTTGGGTCAAGTGAATCTGGTGATTCCTTCCGACACTGCGATGGGACCCGCCACACTGACCATCGCCGGCCAGTCGGCGAAGCTCAACATCGCGCGTACCGCACCGGGCCTGTTTACCGGCGGCCAAGTGATTCACGTGCACGCAGACGGTTCGCAGACCAGCGAGAGCTTCTCGGGGAATCCGGTGGATCTGGGCGCCGCGACGGATCGCGTGTTCCTGGTGCTGTATGGCACTGGACTGCGCTTCTGTCTCGCGGAAGGAAGTTTGACCGCCATGGTAAACGGGATCAGCGTGCCGGTGAAGATGATGCCGCAAGGGATCTATCCGGGCTTGGATCAGGTGAATCTCGAATTGCCGCGGAGCTTGGCGGGA
>PSRJ01000306.1 GCA_003175985.1 Terriglobia bacterium | reverse complement strand
GGCCGCTTCAGCAGGAGGCGGCCGGTCGCATGGCCCAGGATGTTGAAATAGCGGTTTTCCATAGCTCGCACCACGCGCTCCGTTTGCTGCTCCCTGTTCAGGCCGAAGTGCGAATGGATGGAACAGACCGTGTAGTCAAGCTCGCGGAGCAGCTCGTCGGGATAATCGAGCGTGCCGTCGGCGAGGATATCGACTTCAGCCGATTTCAGGACGCGAATGCCGGACAGCCGCGCGTTCAGCTTGTCGATGAAGCGGATTTGCTTCCAGAGGTCTTCGACGGTTACGCCGTTAGCGATCTTGAGGCTCGGCGAATGGTCGGTCATGCCGATATATTCATAGCCGCGCGATCGCGCAGCCTCCGCCATCTGCTCGATGGAATGCGCGCCGTCGCTGGACGTGGAATGTGCATGAAGCTCGCCCCGGATATCCTTGAGCGTGACGAGCCGGGGCAGCGCGCCTGAAGCGGCCCGCTCGACTTCGTCATAGCCTTCGCGCAATTCCGGCTCGATAAACGCCAGGCCGAAGTGTCCGTAGAAGGCTTCTTCATCCGGCCACTCGGATGTTTTCAGCGTTTTGAGCGGGCCTGTGACGGCCGACAGTTTCTTCAGATGCGCTTTCGAGCCGGTACAGGCGATCAGCGCCAGTCCCCATTCGCCGGGAGCCGCCCGGCGAAGCCGCACCAGAATACCGGCCGACACCGCGAATACCGCCTCGTGCTTGTCCGAGGTAACAAGGGGCGTCCGCCCGCCTAACCGGCCGAACTTTTCAAGGGTGCTTGTAAAATCGTCCGTTTCGACGACGAAGGCCAGATCCTCGATAACTTCGACGCGCCTTCGATAATCACCTGCCGCTTCCACGCGGCGAGTGCCGCAGCGCGCCAGAAGGAAGTCTTCGATGGAAGCGCGAAGGTCGTCCGCCCGGTACAGCAGCATGGCATGCGTTTCGGTGAGGCCCTGCCGGATATGCTGGGCCAGCCGAAGACCGAGGCTCTTCTCGATCTCGCCGGCGTCGAGTTTTTGGCGCAGCGCATCAACCGAGTGAATGCCGAGCTTCTTGTATACGCGCAACACGCGCTTCGGATCGAGGCGTGGAAAGCGGCTAATATCCGCCAGCTCCGGAGTTGCACCTGCGCGCAGTCTTTCGAGCTTGCCGAGCGTCCCGGTCGTCACGATTTCGCGGATGCAGGCCGCGATGGCCTCCCCGATCCCGGGAAAGCCGGTCAGGTCCGCCTCCTCATGAACAAGTTCATCGATGCTTTCGGAAAAGGCCCTGATCCGGGCGGCGGCGCGCTGATAGGCCTTGACCTTGTACGGGTTCTCCTTGCCCGCCGCCATCAGCTGCGCAAGGCTTGCCAGCCGGTCGGCGATATCCGCATTGGTCAACGCCCCTTCCTGAGTCATGGCTTGCCCGCGCCTATTTGCGGGCTGTCGTCCTTGTGACGGACGCGCCGGGTTTTGCTCTTTGCGGGCTTCTCGGGCTGCATAGCAGGCTTGTCTACCCGCCGCTATAGCCGCCGATGATCGGGAGTATTTCGCCGGTTATGTAACTCGAACAGTGGGGCGACGCGAGGAAGACGTAGGCAGGGGCGATTTCTTCGGGCTGCGCCGGGCGTCTCATCGGCGTCTTCGCGCCGAATTCACTCACGTCCATCGCTTGCTTGTCGGAAGGGTTGAGCGGGGTCCAGACGGGGCCGGGCGCGACGGCATTCACACGAATGCCGCGAGGCACCAAATGCGTCGCGAGCGAACGCGTGAAGGCATGAATACCGCCCTTCGTCATCGAGTAGTCCAGCAGCGCCTCGCTTCCGAGCAAGCCGGTTACGGAACCTGTATTGACGATCGCGGAGCCGGGCTTCATTTCTTTTACCGCCGCCTGCGCCATATAGAAGTAGCCGTAAAGATTGGTCTTCACCGTTTCGTCGAAATGCTCGGCTGTCAGGTCTTCGAACTGCGACGTATGGACCTGGAACGCGGCGTTGTTGACCAGGATGTCGAGATGTCCGAACTCCCTGACCGTTCGCTCGACGGCTTTGGTGCAGAATTTCTCTTTGGAAACGTCTCCCGCGATAAGGAGGGATTTGCGGCCTTCCGCCTCGATACCCTTTTTGGTGATCTCGGCGTCCGCTTCCTCATCCTTCAGGTAAACGATAGAGACATTTGCGCCTTCGCGCGCAAACAGGATCGCAACGGCGCGTCCGATGCCGGAATCGCCACCCGTAATCAGTGCCACCTTGTCCTGGAGTTTTCCGGAACCCCGATAAAACGGGGCGTCATACATCGGCGGCGGGTTCAGTTTCGACTCATCGCCCGGTTTACTTTGATGCTGCTTGGGGAACGGCGGCGCGGGATATTCGCGAGCGCCGGCCTGCATCGGCGCTTCCGGCCCCTTCGTCGGACGGTGACGATCCGCACGCGCTACCTGCGCCTGGACTTGCCGCTGGCGATGCCGCGCACTCCTGTTAGTCATTCAATTGCTCCTTAACGTTCATGGTGTTGCCACCCAAGGCGGGCCTTGAACTGCCTCCTAGCACACGCGAAAGAAGAAGGCCTCCGCCCAAGGCAATCGCAATCATCGTAAGCGGGCTCTTCTGGAACTGCTTCCGCCAGTCAGCGGCATCTTTCACCTTGGTTTCCAACTCGCGCAGGTTTGATCCAAGGTCACCCCGAGTCTCCTCGATCCTCCTCGCTATTTGATCTGATCTTTCACCCATTGGGCATTCTCCTTTGTGGTCTGGATCGTTTTCTCCGGAACTGCATGCACATGTTTCATACGACTTCGACCGAGATGGATAGCAACGTAAGCAGCTGCGCCGACAGAAACTGCGACGATGAGGCTCGCCACCCAGGGTGCCGTTACGATTTCGAGTGCTCTCGTGACCGTTACGAGGAGGAATCCCAGGGCGTATAAACCGAGCACCGCACCGCCGGCGACTATGCCGGCAGCCTTTCCCGCCTTAGTGGTTTCTTCTTTGACCTCTGCTTTTGCGAGCTGGATTTCTGAGTGGATGATTTTTTGAACATTTCCGATGACGTCTTGAAAGATGTCGGCGAAACTTCGTTCGGTTTGGTATGTCATGGGAATTCCCTGCTACGTCAGTCGTCGCTCTTGAATGCTCTGCCCAAAAGAAAGCCGATAGCCACAGCGGCAACGAGCGATTGGCCCGGATGCCTCCGAACGAAGTTCTCCACGCCGGCCGCCATGTCTTGAACATCGTGCTCGCGGATGTATTCAGCGGTCGCCTGCACCTTATCCGCGGCCCCGTGGGCGAGGCTTGCGACCTTCTCCCCTCCTGGCAGGCTGTCGGCCTTCTGATGAAGAGTGGAAGCGACGTCTTGCAATTTTTGCGCTGCGGGCTCCCGGTTCTCGTCAATCTTTCCTTGCACCGTCCGGCCGAGTACCTCAACCTTGCTCTTCGCGTTTTCTGCTGTGTCCGATACGGCACTTTTGACCCGCTCCACTGTGCTCTCCTCGGATTGGTCGCCCATCATATCGGGGTCTTCTAGGGACGCTGATCTCTTCGGCATGGTTCTCCTTCTCAGCGCGGCCCTGCCGCTATTCGCCAGCGAGCACGCACCGAGCCATTTGCAACCGAGTCGGCGCGCAATTGTGCCGCCCATTAGCTGGAAAAGCACAGACCAAGAAGCCGCCGAGGTCATCTTGTGTGTCACTGCGGCACTGGACCGTCGGTTGCGGGGCGTTACGAGAGACAACGTATGTGGAGGATCGAATGGCGCAGAGTGAACGTCCACAGGATCGAAGAAATAGAATGAAACGCTACATAGACCTTCTCAAACAGACGTTCAACGAGTGGAACCACCACGAAGCGCCACGCATGGGTGCGGCGCTCGCCTTCTACAGCGTCTTGTCGCTCGCGCCGCTGGTAATCCTCGTTGTCGGCATTTGCGCTCTCGTGTTCGGCACGTCGGGTGCGCAAACGCAAATCCTCAACCAGTTTCGCGAATTGGTAGGGGACCAAGGCGCCGCTGCAATAGAAACCGTGCTGAAGAGTGCCCAAAAGCCAACGAGCGGTATCATTGCAAGCATCTTTGGCCTGATCACTCTGCTTTTAGGCGCCTCCGGCGTCTTCCTGGAGCTCCGTGCCGTACTAAACAAACTCTGGGATGCCGAGCAGCCTAACACTGCGAGCGGCATTTGGGCCTTTATTAAAGACCGCTTCCTTTCCGTCGGAATAGTCCTGGCCATCGGTTTCCTGCTCCTGGTATCCCTGGTTATCAGCGCGGCGCTCGGAACTGCAGGAAAGTTCTTTTCGAATCTCGGGTTCCTGCCGCCGGTAGTTTGGGAAGTTTTCAATTTCATCGTCTCGCTTGCGGCTGTAGCGGCAATGTTCGGCCTGATTTTACGTTTTATCCCGAACATTCGCTTGCCCTGGAGCGATATTGGAATTGGATCTGCCCTCACTGCGGTGCTCTTCACTATCGGCAAAACAATAATCGGCCTTTATTTGGGGAAAGCCAGCGTGGGCTCGGCGTATGGCGCAGCCGGTTCCTTGGTGGTGCTCGTGGTCTGGATTTACTATTCAGCGCAGATCTTTTTCTTCGGTGCCATGTTCACCCGTGTTTATGCGACGGCCCACGGTTGGGAGCCAGTGCGTGCTCCTGGCGCAGAGTTTAGGCAGCCGGAGGGCGCTCGCCCTCGAATCTATGCCGCAGGCCAGGCGAGAAGACAAGCGGAATCAGCTTCGGTGTTCGCGGAGATCGCCGCTGCTCTCCTGGTGCTGGTTACCTTTTTGCGAAAACGTCACCGCGCATAACCGCGTGTTCCGTCCTATGCACCCAAGCCGAAGGAAGCACCTTGGGTGCATCTTTTTCATAAAAGCCAGCGGCTGGACAGGCATCTGGGCGGACACGATCTACGACTACACCCACTTCCATTCCAACGCGCACGAGGTGCTCGGAGTCGCGGAGGGCAAAGTGACGCTACGACTTGGTGGAGACGAGGGCTCACTCGTGAGGTTGACCTGCGAAATCCGGAAGAGTCAGTGCCCTGAAAGACTAGTCCGAAAATGAGCGCTTAGTTTAGCAGGCTGCGGAAAAACGACTCTGAGGGGCCGATTCGCAGGCGAAATCGCCTGCGCCACCACCAGGGATCAACAGTTTGTGAACGGTGGTGGGGCAGGCATTCAGCCTGCCAAGGCGTTTTTCGCAGCCTGTTAGAGAGAGGAGAGCCGTTCACGCACCTTGCTGCGAGCACATCGTTTGCCGGTTCGGATACGGCGGCATGTGACGTGCAACCCCAATTTGCCATGTATCACCACATAAAACAGTTGATGTATACGGTGCGCATCGGAACGCCCGATCCGCGCTTCGGTAATATGCTGCTGGAGCAATTCGGCGGAGCGAATGGGGAACTTGCCGCGGCGATGCAATATTCCATACAGGGCTTGAATTGCGACGATCCGGAACGAAAAGACTTGCTGATGGACATCGGTACGGAAGAGTTGAGCCATCTGGAGGTTGTCGGCACTCTGGCGCGAATGCACCTCAAACCACTCAAGAGCGACCGCCGCGCCGCCCACGCCGACCCGCTCATCGCTATAGCCGGCGGGGGTGGCGTGTCCCTGTTTAACTCTATGGGCGACGCCTGGACGGCTGACTATTTGAAGATTACGGGTGAGCTCGACGTGGATCTGCGCAGCAATATCGCGGCGGAAGCGCGCGCCAAAATCGTGTACGAACGGTTGATTAACTTTACCGACGATCAGGGAACAATCGACGCCTTACAGTTTCTGATGACGAGAGAGATTACGCACATGAAGGCCTTTACCGCGGCCCTCGACAGCATGGGTAAGCCCGCGTTCTCAATCGGCCGTATTCCCCCCACTCCCGGACTTGTCGACCAATACTTCAACGATTCCACCGGGATAGGCGATCGGGGCGAACCCGATGCCAGCGGGCCCTGGAACCAAGGCGGCGACTGGAAGATGGTGACCGCCCCCGCTTTCCAGGAATTCGAGTCGACGGAAGCTGGGACGCGGCAGCCGGGTGACGGTCGACCGCAATAGGTTTATTGCTAACTAAACAAAAGGACACAACATGCAACAACTGAAAGAATTGCTTGTCGAACAACTGCAGGATCTGCTTCACGCGGAAACACAGCTCACCGGTGCGCTGCCCAAGATGGCCGAGGCCGCCCATCATCCAAAGCTCAAAGAGGCGTTTCAGAAGCATCTGGTGCAGACCGAAGGCCATGTGGAACGCCTCCAAAGCGCCTTCGGCCTGCTTGGGGAAAAGCCCAAGCCGAAGCCCTGCAAGGCAATGATGGGATTGGTCGAGGAGGGCGAAGAGACAATCGAGGAGGGCCGAGAGAAGGAGCCTCTGGCAGCCGATCTCGCGCTAATCGCAGCTGCCCAACGTGTGGAGCATTACGAGATATCGGCCTATGGAACCGCGAAATGCCTGGCGCGCCAAATCGGGGAGTTGGATTGCGCGCGCCTCCTGACGCATACCCTCGGTGAAGAGGAGTCGGCGGACTTCCTGTTGTCGGCGATCTCCGAGCCGCTCATCCAGCAGGCATCCCTCGACGACGCCGGCGCAACGGTGAACCTGGAAACCGTCGGCGAGAATGGCCGCAAGAAGTCCGCCGGGAACGGCACAAAAAGCACAGCTAAAGCGGGAAAGAAGAGCGAGGAAGCGGTCTCACGTCGCTAAGGAGGTAAATCTGAATAAGAGAGAACTTATCCAGCCCCACGCGGGCGACTTGCGGGCGGCGTACGAAAGCAGGTGTATGTGGACGATCCTTTAGCAGGCTACCTGCACGACCATTGGGCGGGTTCCAGTTTCGCTGTGGAACTCTTAGAAAAGGTCGCCGCCGAATTTACCGCCACACCCTCGGGCATCGTAGCCCGCGAACTTCTGGAACAAGTTCAATCCGACCGCGAAGTGCTACACGACCTTATTCAAAAGGTTGGCAAGGCAAATCCGGATCTTTATGACGCGCTCGGCTGGATAGCTGAGCGCGTCAGCCGTTTCAAACTTAAACACAACGATCCCTCTGGAATCGGGGCTTTGGAAGCGTTTGAGACTATCGGCCTCGGAATTCTCGGCAAGCGGGCTCTGTGGGAAGCCCTGAAAGCTCGGCAGACCACAGACATCCGCCTCGGTGGCCTCGACTATGACGCTCTCATAAGCCGAGCCGACGATCAGTTCCAGAAGGCAAATCGATACCGGCTGAAGTTGGTCCCCAGCGCCCTTGCCATGCAAAAGAGCGGGTCTTAGCAGCTATGAGGATGAAGTGCTCGCTGTGTTGCGGACTGCTATTTGCATTGCCGGCGGCAGCCCAGGTTCCAATCGGGAGGATTCAGGACCAGCCCGACGACGGGCAATGGACAATGCCGGCGAAGAACTATGCGTCAACGCGCTTCAGCACTCTGTCGGAGATCAATACCGCGAACGTCAAGAGTCTAAGACTGGCCTGGACATTCTCGACTGGCCTGACGCGCGGACATGAGGCGGCACCGCTCGTGGTCAGCAACACGATGTACATCGTGACTCCTTGGCCTAATATTCTGTATGCGCTTGATCTGACAAAGCCCGGTGCGCCCGTCAAATGGTCCTATAAGCCGAAACCGTCGCCCAGTTCCCAGGGTGTCGCCTGTTGCGACATCGTCAATCGCGGCGCGGCCTATTTCAACGAAAGAATCTACTACAACACACTCGATCTGCATACCGTCGCCGTTGATGCTGCGAGCGGCCAGGAAGTCTGGAATACGGTTTTGGGAGATATTAACAAGGGCGAATCGATGACCATGGCGCCCATCGTGGCCAAGGGAGTTGTAGTCGTCGGTAATAGCGGGGGAGAGTTCGGAGTTCGCGGCTGGATGGCGGGCCTAAGTGCCGCGGATGGCAAGATTCTATGGCGCGGTTACGCCGCCGGCCCCGATAAAGACGTCCTGATTGGGCCGGGTTTCCACCCATTTTATGCCGCCGACCGCGCGTCCGATCTTGGAGTCAAAACCTGGCCGGTCGATGCCTGGAAGATCGGCGGCGGTTCGGGTTGGAGTTGGGTCTCATACGATCCCGATCTGGATTTGATCTATTACGGGACATCCAATCCCGGTCCATGGAACGCGGACCAGCGTCCTGGAGACAACAAGTGGACATGCACCATTTTTGCAAGGCGGCCGGAAACCGGTGAAGCCATTTGGGCCTATCAGATCAATCCTCACGACGACCATGACTACGACGGCGTGAACGAGAACATCCTGCTCGATCTAGCCATCAATGGAAGAGTGCGTAAGGTCCTGGTTCATCCGGACCGCAACGCTCGTATGTACGTCATCGATCGAGCGACGGGTGAGGTGCTCTCGGCCGAAACGTACGCCTATCAAAACACGAGCGAAGGTGTCGACCTGAAGACCGGTCGAATTAAGCCAAATGCCGCTAAAGCTACAGGGCTGAAGACGGTGAAGGATATTTGTCCCGCGCCGCCGGGTGGAAAGGACTGGCAGCCCTCGGCTTTCTCACCCCGAACTGGCTGGCTCTATGTGCCGCATAACAACCTCTGCTACGAAGCTCAGAGCGTTGAAGCCAACTATATTGCGGGGACGCCCTATGTCGGCCAGAACGTGCGCATCTATGCGGGGCCCGGCGGTCATCGCGGCGAATTCAGCGCGTGGGACCCCGTAACGGCGAAGGCTATGTGGACCGTTAAAGAAATGTTTCCGGCTTGGAGCGGAACTGTTGTGACCGCGGGCGATGTGGTCTTCTACGGCACGATGGACGGCTGGTTCCGCGCCCTCGATGCAAAGACCGGCGCGAAGCTGTGGGAATTCAAGGTTGGGTCGGGCATCATTTCGCAACCAATTACGTACAAAGGGCCGGATGGGAAGCAATATGTTGCTGTACTTGCCGGTGTTGGCGGATGGTCGGGCGCCATCGTCGCCGGAATGCTCAATCCAGCCGACGGTACGGGTGCTCTGGGCTTTCTGAACGCAATGGCAGACCTGCCCAACTACACCACGAAGGGGGGCATGCTCTACGTCTTCGCTCTCCCGTAACTTCTGTTGTCATGCGTTGAGCCTCTTCGGTACCGTGTTGTGCTGCACTGCCGCGGACCGTCCGACTCTCCGCGTTTGTGCCGATCCGAATAACCTTCCGTTCTCTAATCGAATGGGGCAGGGCCTGGAGAACAACCTGGCGGTCTCCAAAGGAGACGTCGATCTGGCTATTGCGTGGGGGCCGTTCGCTGGATACTTCGCAAAGAGAACTGCGGTCCCTCTCGTTATTGAGCCTGTCTCGCCCCTTCGGTTCCAGATAGTCCCGTTTACTTACGCTATCGGTGTCGCGGTTCGCAAGGGCGACGCCGCTCTTCAAGCTGCGATTCAACAAGCGCTCGATAAGGAGTGCCAAAGAATCCGAGGGCTTCTGAAAGACTATGCATTTCCATCGCCTGAGGAGGATGCGCCGTCATGCGCTGCGTCGCCATCGGCTGCTGCCTTCTCACACTGATCGCATGTAACCGGGAACGGCGCGAGGTGCGTCCATCACCGGCCGCTTCGGGCATCCTTGGAGATGCGGGGGCGGAAAGTGCGCTTTATCCCGGCAGCGAGACAACCCATGTGACTGTCCGCAATCCTTATGAGGGGAATGCGTACGCCATCTCCGAGGGACAGCGCCTCTTTAATTGGTACAACTGCTCCGGTTGTCATGCCAACGGTGGGGGCGGCATTGGACCGCCGCTGATCAAGAAGGATCAGCGGGACTGGATCTACGGAGGCCAGCCCTTCAATATTTTCGACACGATCGTGAAGGGTAGACCCAACGGGATGCCGACGTGGGGCGGAAAGATTCCGGAATACCAAGTTTGGCAGATTGTCACTTACGTGCGTTCACTGAACAACCTCGAATCGAAGGCTGCGACACCGACTCGCCCTGATTCGATCGAACAGAAGACAGGGACGATTCTGCCAGACAAGCCCGGAGGAGTCCATCAATGACTCAATCGATGTGGCATGCCTCGGGCTCTAACGCGACACTCATTCGAGAGCTCGCGGTCATTTTCGGCATCCTGCTAATTGCAATTTTCGGCATTGTTGTGGGGCTGACGCTGTTCTCCCTTAGAAGACGTCATCGGAGCCTTCCGCAGGAGACGCTTGAGCGATTACATCAGGCTTCCGCTGGAACGGAGGCCAAACTCCGAACCGCGGTAGCGATCGCCACTGGAATAACTGTTCTGATCCTGTTTGGATTGACGGTCGTTAGCATTTCTGTCGGTAAGATCGTGTCGGCATCGATGGCTCCAGCCGGAAGCCTCACTATCGAGGTAACGGGCGCGCAGTGGTGGTGGAAAATCCGCTACGCGAATGACGACCCAAGCCGCATTCTGCAAACCGCCAACGAAATCCACATTCCGGTTGGTCAGTCCATCGCAATCCGTGGAAATTCCGGCGATGTGATTCACAGCTTCTGGGTACCCAGCCTACAGGGCAAGCGTGACCTCATTCCTGGCCAGCCCACTTACGAATGGCTCCAGGCGGACCGCCCTGGTGAGTATCGCGGCCAGTGCGCTGAGTTCTGTGGACTGCAGCATGCCCACATGGCGTTCTGGGTAATCGCTGAGCCGGCGGATCGATTCAACGCATGGATGGACCATCAGCTTGAGCCTGCGATGGAACCTGCGGACGAGCAGAGCAGGCGCGGTCGAGAAGTATTTCTGAAGGCAGCGTGCGTGCTTTGTCATGCCATCCGCGGAACCGGCGCAGGCGCGCAGATTGGTCCCGATCTGACGCATTTCGGAAGCCGCAAGACGATCGCCGCCGGAACTCTTGTCAATACCAAAGGCAACCTCGCCGGCTGGATCGCTGATCCGCAAAATATCAAGCCAGGCACCCACATGGCCACAGTGCCGATTCAACCTGCGGAGATGCAGCCACTGATCGATTATCTGGAGAGTTTGAGATGACGCCCGCAGCGACGGAACCACATGTCTATGCCGATCTCGATGTTCTTCGGCAAACGTGGAGTTCCAAACCCGGCCTCTTTGGCTGGTTGTCTTCAATTAATCATCAGGAAATTGGCCGGCGTTACATTCTGACAGCATTCATTTTCTTGTTGCTTGGCGGCTTCGAAGCTTTGCTGATGAGATTACAGTTGGCAAAGCCGGAAAACACCTTCCTCTCGGCCGGTAGATATAACCAAGTCTTCACCCTCCACGGCACGACAATGATGTTCCTATTCGCGGTCCCGGTAATGGAGGGGATGGGGATTTATCTCGTTCCTCTAATGGTCGGAACTCGCAACGTGGCATTTCCGCGATTGAATGCCTTCGGTTATTGGATGTATCTTGCGGGCGGCCTGTTTTTGTACGGCTGTGCGTTCTTCAACATGGTTCCGGATGCCGGGTGGTTTTCGTATCCCCCACTATCCGGACCTCAATTCTCACCGGGGAAAGGGGTGGACGCCTGGGCTCAAATGATCACCTTCACCGAGATCTCAGCCCTGTGCGTCGCCGTCGAACTTGTTGTCACGATCCTACGAATGCGCGCCCCCGGAATGTCATTGAACCGCATACCGATGTTTTGCTGGTCGATGCTCGTACAATCCTTCATGATCATCTTCGCGATGCCTGCTGTGATGATCGCCAGCACGGTGTTTCTGTTAAACGACCGCACGCTTGGTACGCATTTTGTCAACCCCGCCGAGGGTGGCAATCCTCTGCTCTACCAGCATGTGTTCTGGTTCTTTGGACATCCGGAGGTCTACATCATTTTCTTGCCGGCGCTCGGTATGGTTTCTTCGATTCTCGAAACGCATACGCGGCGGCAAATCTTCGGGTATCCGGCATTGGTCCTGTCGCTGGTGGGAAACGGCCTAATCGCCTTCGGCCTCTGGGTGCACCATATGTTTGCGACAGGGCTGCCGCAAATCGGCGAAGCATACTTTACGGCCACCAGCATGATGATTGCAATTACGAGCGGCGTTCAAATCTTCTGCTGGCTGGCCACGCTGTGGAGCGGCAGGCTAAGAGTCACGACGGCCGTGCATTTCGTTTTCGGATTCATCTTCATCTTCGTGATGGGCGGCATGACGGGCGTGATGCTTGCGTCGATCCCGCTCGATCTGCAGGCGCACGACACATTCTTCGTCGTCGCGCATTTTCATTACGTTCTCATTGGCGGCGCTCTCTTTCCCCTTTTTGGCGGATTTCACTACTGGTTTCCCAAATTCACCGGCCGTATGATAGACGAACGGCTCGGCAGGCTGTCGTTCTGGCTTCTCTTCGTCGGATTCAATGCGACATTTTTCCCGATGCACTGGCTGGGCATGCTGGGAATGACGCGCCGCGTTTATACCTATGTCCCTGGACTCGGGTGGGACCGCGCCAACATGGCAGCGACCATTGGCGCCTTTATCATTCTGCTGGGCGGGCTCATCTTTATCGCCAATGCGCTTCGCAGCCGCGGTTCGGGAGCGCGAGCCGAAAATGATCCCTGGGAGGGGAGCACGCTGGAATGGGAGGCGGGATCGCCTCCGGCGCCTTACAATTTTCCCAACCTGCCGGTCGTAACCAGCCGTACCGCGCTCTGGACGCCGGTTGCGGAGCGCTCCATTGTAGTCGGCCTTCGCGAGGACCGCCGCGAGATCCTTATCTCGAATGTTCTTGATGCAGAACCGCATCATCGCTCGGTGCAGCCTCGGCCCTCGCTGTGGCCGCTGCTGACGGCTTTCGGTTTTTCCATCGGCTTGGCCGGCTCGATCTTCGCTTTCTTCTGGTATTACGTCGCTTCCGTGCTCGGCATGATTGGTTTGATCGGGTGGTTCTGGCCGAACCGGCCGCTGGAGGTGGACCCGTGAGCGAACGGCGCACACTCGATGTCTCGGGCCTCCCGCCTTACGAGATCTCCAACCAGGCGCCGCTTTTCTGGGGGCAGGTCTTGATGTGCCTGATCGAAGGCACCCTGCTATGCATGTTGATTGCGACCTATTTTTATCTACGCCTCGGCATCGACGTATGGCCGGGACCGGGGGTCCATCCGCCGGGTCTCACCCTCTCGAGCTGGGCTCTGATTCCCCTCGTCGCCAGTTGTGTCGGCTCGTACCTGGCCAGCGAGGCGGCAAAGAAGGACAGCCGCTCCGGAATGCTTCTGGGTATGGGGCTTAACCTCAGCCTCGCGGTTATTTTTCTGGTGCTGCGGGCTCTCGACTGGAATTCGCTGAATTTCACATGGGCAAGCGATGCTCATGGCAGCATCGTGTGGACCATCCTGTTTCTGCACTCCTACGATATCGTCGCGGATATCCTCATGACGGCAGTCCTTATCGTCATCGTGGCATCGGGCCGGTATGGCCCGCGTCAAAGGATCGGCGTCCATGTTGACAGCGTCTTGTGGTACTTCCTCGTGGGCATCTGGATACCGCTCTATGGGGTCGTTTATTGGGCGCCGCGGCTCATCGGAGCGAGCCGATGAAGCAAGCCGTTCTTGGGACAGGCCTGATCCTGGCGCCGATGGCCTGGTTCGCGAGCCTCGAAGCGAACTTTGCACTCTCGCCTCTCGCCTGCGCCGGACATGGAAAGAGCATGCTTCTCTTGATTTCGGGCGCAGCTTTAGGGCTGGCGGTGGTCAGCGGTCTGTTGGCCTGGACACAGCGAAATCTACACAGACGCCTGGCGATCTCGGGCGCTGCGATCAGTGCTCTCTTCACGATTGTCATCGTTGCGCAAGCCATTCCGAACCTGATGCTCGGGGGCTGTGAATGAAGCGCCTGATCGTTCTGGCAATCGCCGCTGCGTCCCTCGCATCCGCTCATGACCGTGAACCACTGAGACCGCACGACCTGTGGTTGGCATGGAGCCTTGATCCTGGCATTATCATTCCGCTCGCGCTTACCGGTCTGCTTTACTTGCGTGGAGCGACAAGCGTCCATGGCGTCTCTTCAAAACAGAGACTCTATTTCTGGGCCGGATGGTTTCTCCTCTGCATAGCTTTGTTATCGCCGCTGCATCCGCTTGGCGAGGCGCTGTTTTCAGCGCACATGTCGCAGCATGAACTGCTGATGGTCGTGGTGGCGCCTCTTCTCGTCCTGGCGCGGCCGTTGGTGGCATTGCTCTGGGGCTTGCCCTTCAGATGGAGACGCACGCTGGGGCAATGGTCGAAACGAGTGGCCGTCCAACGGAGTTGGCGCTTCTTCTCCCATCCGATGAGGGCATGGTGGGTCCATGCGGCTGCGCTGTGGTTGTGGCATATTCCCCGCTTTTTCCAAGCTACGCTCGACGATGGCTGGATTCATTCCGCGCAGCATGTGAGCTTTCTAGGATCGGCTTTACTATTTTGGTGGTCGCTCTTTTACGCGTATGGCAAGGTCCGTTACGGCGCCAGTGTAGTGTACCTGTTCACTACCGCCGTGCACACCAGCATTCTCGGGGCTCTGCTGACCTTTGCTTCGACAGTTTGGTATCCCGCTTACGTTGCCACGACGTCCGCCTGGGGCCTGACACCTCTCGAAGACCAACAGGCTGGGGGCCTAATCATGTGGATCCCTGCCGGCCTCGTCTATGTGATCGGCGGACTGTTCCTTTTTGCCGAATGGCTGCGCGAGAGTGATCGAGTCGTGAATAGGCGCTCCTACGCAAGAAGCGGAGAATATGCGGCTTAGTGTTCTCTTCCTCGCGCTTTTGCTTGCGGCCTGTGGCCGGGGGCCCGACAGGGCTCCAACAGGCGGAAATTCATCCGTTGGGAGACAGGACCTCTATCATTTTGGCTGTGGCAGTTGCCATACAATACCCGGCATTGTCGGCGCCCATGGCAAGGTTGGCCCCAGCCTCGAAGGCATCGCGGGCCACAGCTACGTTGCGGGTGAACTTCCTAACCAGCCGCCAAACCTGGAGCACTGGATTCAGCATCCGCACTCTGTTCATCCCGAGAGCCTGATGCCGGAACTCGGCTTGACGGATGCACAGTCCCGCGACATCGCCGCCTACCTTTATGCACTGAAGTAGGAGCCGTCATGATTACACTCGCAGATGCAACACGCGGCATGTGTTCCGGATCGCGCGGTTTTACTACCGGCACAGGAGTCCGAGTCGGTTTCTGAAGCAAATTGGAGCAAAGCGTTGTGTGGGCAACTTCGGTATGGATCTTCTGAAGCAGGGCCGCGCCTTTCAG
>PSRJ01000211.1 GCA_003175985.1 Terriglobia bacterium | reverse complement strand
GCCTGCGCCACCACGAAGAATCAACAGTTTGGGAACGATGGTGGGGCAGGCATTCAGCCTGCCAAGGCGTTTTTTCCGCAGCCTGCTAGAAGCCTTCGGGTGTAATCCGGAAACTCTCGCGCCACTCACCGCCGGGCGCGATACTCTGCAATTCCCCGTAGACTCCTCGCCGGGCCAGGTTGAAGGGGTTGGTGAGAGCCGCCATGGGCTCGAAGCAGATGAACGGCCGCCCGACCGGGGCATAGATCACCGCCACCGGGAACTTCGGGCCGTAGGCCACGGTAATCTTCTCGTTTTTGCCGGTCACCGAGAACCGCGCGGCGGCATCGCCATCGCGAATCAGATCGGTAAAGACATCATCGATCTTGCCCTCCTGCAGCGAATACGGATCCGCGAAGGCAACCGGTCGCCGCTCTCCGGTGGGAATCAGAAACTCATCGAGCAGCAGGTGCGCGCGCGCCGCGATATGCACCTTCCACTCCTCCCGCGGTGCATCGTGCAACTGAAAGTACGGGTGATAGCCGATTGCTACGGGCAGGGGTTCCGTCGCATGGTTCTCGATTCGCGTCTCCACTTCGAGCGAACCGCCGCAGAGGCGGTGAGTCATGGAGATGGTGTGGGCGAACGGAAATTGCGCCATCAACTCAGGGTGTCTCCAGAATGGTAATCGGCTGGTCACGGACGCGGATTCCATCCCGGCCTCCGCCGACATCAATTCCCAGGCGCCGGAGAAGAGCAGGAGGCCATGTATGGGTCTCTGATTGGCATCGCGCCGCAAATTGCCCAGCAGAGGGTTCAGAGTGTATTTCCTGTCGTTTACCCAATAGGCATCGCCATCGATCCGGTTCGCCCAAGGCGCCAGAAAGGGAATACCGCAAAGCACGGGCGCGGCTTTGAACTCATCAGGCCCGCGGAAGGGGAACCACAAAATATTCTTGCCGCGAACGTTGAATTCGAACGCGAGGTTGCCGGCCGGCGGTGCGACACAGACCGTCATCTCCCTGTCAGTGTCGGCGAGCCGGACCACCTCGGTGCCGCCCATCTGCGCCCTATCAGCGGAGTACAGAATCCGATTGTATCAGTAGTCCACCGCGATCAGGAATAGCCCCTTGGCCGGCGCAGTGGGTCCGGAACGTTCGGGAAGACTGTTTACATCCGCGATGTTCCCCTTCCCCGCTTCAATCAGGGTTCCCACGATATTGCGCACCATGTGTTTCAGGAATCCGCTTCCGCAGACTCGATAGGTGAGCAGGCCGGCGCGCGGCTCCAGAACGGAAGAGTAGATCGTGCGCACCTTCGAGTGGCCTTCCTCATCCCGGTCGTCGGAAGCGGCAAAGGGAGTGAAATCATGCTCGCCTTCAAATGTGCTCGCCAGTTGAATCATGCGCTGTTCCGCCAAGGGATAGGGATAATGGTGCACGTAAGGCCACTCAAAAGGGCTACAGACTTCCGTCCGGGCGATGCGGTATTCATAGGTCTTTCGCTTGGCGCCAAACCGGGGGTGGAAACCGGCATCCACTTCTTCGGCGGATAGAATGCGGATCGTAGGGGGCAGGAGCCGGTTTACCGCGCGGCGCAGGTTGGTCACCGGAATGGGATTTTCGAGGGTAAACGCCGCCACCTGAGCCGTCGCATGGACGCCAGCATCAGTCCGGCCCGATCCCGCCACGTGAACAGATTTGCCTTCAATTCCCGAAACTATTTCTTCCAGGATTCCTTGGATGGTGGGCAAGCCGGGTTGGATCTGCCAACCGTGATAGGACCCGCCGTCGTAAGCCAGAATGATTTTAATGCGGCGCATCAAACCGGGCGGGAGCCGGGCTTCGCTACGGGGACGCCTTCCGCGCAGAGCGGACAATCTTCCGGAGTGTGGGATTTCACTTGCAAAGTAGCCAGCGCCACACGCCCAACGCCCACATCCGCCTGCCCGCCGCTGCGGTCGATGATCGAGCCCGCCGCCAGCACCCGGACCCCCGCGGCACGCAGGATCTCGATCACATCCTGGGTGCTTCCTCCCGTGGTGATGACGTCCTCCACCACCACCGCAGTTTCGCCGGAGGTAACTTGAAATCCCCGGCGCAACGCCATTTTCTTTGTCGCGGCATCCCGCTCGGTGAACAGGAAACGGGCGTGGAGAGCGCGGGCCACTTCATGACCGATAATGAGACCGCCCAGGGCGGGAGAAACTACGAGTTGGATCTCTCCATCCGCTTTCTGGCGCAGTTGCTCCGCGAGCATCCTTCCCAGCCGCTCGGCCGCATCCGGGTGCTGGAGGACCAGCGCGCTCTGCAAATATTGCGCGCTGTGCAACCCGCTTGTGAGCCGAAAATGGCCTTCGAGATACGCCCCGCGGGAGCGGAACAGCTCCAGCACGGACTCGGCTTGCGGGGTCACAAACGCCTACTATACCATTGAGAGAAAAGAATCTGCCGACGACCAAAGGACCACTTATGAACCCAGCGAAGCCCTATTTTGCCGTCCTCTGCGCGATCCTTGTTGCGAGCCCTGCGGGCCTGGCTGCCCCGGATTCGCCGAATCCGCCCAACGCTGCAAGCCCCGTAAACGTTCCGCAGCCGGGACCTACGGAAAAACCGGGTTTCTTCACGCGCATCAAGGCGCCATATGAACCGACGGGCGTGGCTCCGGTCAAGCTGCAAAACTCCAGCCGCCTGGATGCCCTCATGCGCGGCGGCACCATATATCTGTCTCTCCAGGACGCCATGGCGCTGGTACTGGAGAATAACCTCGATATTGAAGTGCAGCGATACGGCAGCCAGGTGGCGGATGTAAACCTGATGCGCTCGCGGGCGGGCGGATTTGCTGCCCCCGTGAGCGTAGCCGTGACGCCCGGACCCGGAAGTGTCACCGGCGCTCCTCCGTCGGCCGGATTGCAGGCCTTCATCGTCGCTCCGGCGACCCAAATCGGCCCGGTGATACCGAATCTGGATCCGGCTCTCGTGAGCACGGCAACCTGGGCTCACCAGACCACCCCGCAGTCCAGCAACTTCGTGACAGGAACGGCTGCCCTGATCCAGCGGCAGGATCTTTCGAACGTCACCATCCAGAAGTACTTCACCACCGGGACCCAGGTCTCCCTCGGGTTAAACAACAACCATACCCTCAACAACAACTCGCGCGCGCAGTTTAACCCGGCAACGAATTCCAATCTTGCATTGAACTTCACGCAACATTTATTACAGGGCTTCGGACCGTCGCTCAACACGCGTCAGATCCGGATTGCCAAGAACAACAGGGAAGTCTCCGATCTGACCTTCAAAGCGCAGGTGATTGCCACTGTATCTGCCGTGAAGAACCTCTATTGGGACCTGTTGAGTTACCAGCAGAACGTACGCGTACAGCAGGATGCCCTGGATGTGCTCCAGAGACTCTACGACGACAACAAGAAGCAGGTGGAAGTGGGAACCATGGCGCCGATTGAAGTGACCCGCGCGGAAGCGGAAATCGCCGCCGGGCAGCAGGCCTTGACGATCGCGCAGACTCAGGAACTGCAGCAGGAAACGATTCTCAAAAATGCTCTGAGCCGCAACGGCGTGCAGAGTGCGGCCATCGCGGAGGCTCGTGTAATACTCACCGACCGCATCCGCGTACCCGATGTCGAAGCCGTCACACCGATTCAGGATGCCGTCGCGATGGCCATGGCCGCGCGGCCGGAGCTGTCGCAGTTCCGGATTCTGATGCAGAACCAGGAGATCGCCCTTAAGGGCGTCAAGAACGGGTTGTTGCCCGCGCTCGACGTGGTGGCGAATTTCGCCAATAACGGATTGGCCGGCCAACCTGTGCCGTTGCCCGCTTCCTGCGCATCGAATCCTAACGCCGCGCAGTGTGTTCCGCCGAACGGATTCTTCTCGGGTGGCTACGGAGATGTCCTTAGCCAGCTCTTTGCGCGCAACTTTCCGACTTATTCGGCGGGTTTCAGTTTGACCATTCCCATCCGCAACCGCGCCGCCCAGGCCGACGTCATCGGCAGCGAGCTTGTCGTTCGCCAGCAGGAACTGGGCATGCAGCGGATGCAAAATCAAGTGCGCGTAGAGGTACAAAACGCCATGATCGGGCTGCAGCAGGCGCGCGCGCAATACCAGTCGGCCGGCAAGCAATTGCTGCTGCAGCAACAGACCGTGGATGCCGAGCAAAAGAAACTGGCGCTCGGCGCTTCGACGACCTACAACGTGATCCTGACGCAGCGCGATCTGGTCACGGCCGAATCCAACCAGGTTGCGGCGGAGAGCGCCTACGCCAAAGCGAAGGTCGAAATGGACCGCGCCACCGGTCAGACTCTAAACAATAACGACATCTCCATCGACGAAGCGTTTCGCGGCGTGGTCTCGCGGCCTCCCAGCGCGATACCAGACGTACCACCGGCACAAAATCCCAGGCCTTGATTCATTTTGGGGGCGAAATCTTGCCACCGGCGTTTCGATTTTGCATTAGGAGCTGAGACTCCGCCGCACACCGCATTGATTTGGATAGGTTTTCTGTTTGGCGAGGCGATTGCTTAAACACAGGCGTGACTAAGATCTTACAGGCCCGAGAAGAGATGGTTGATCTCCAGTTTTGCGCCTCCCTAAACAGTCACCTCGCATAGCATCCACCTAGCTGTCCACGACTTCCTCACAACATCTCTTCCAGGGCCTGTCGCATTCCGCGACATGTTCGCCTGTGCAATGTCGATTAGGATAGATCTATGGCCAAAGGTATGTTCGAGGTGGCGTGCCCTTGCTGTGAGGCGATCCTGAAAATCGATCCGGAAACCCGCGCGGTAATCGCTCATACAGTTCCGGAAAAACCGCGTGCGATTGAAGACCTGGCAGCGGAAGTTGCCAAGTTGAAGGGGGAGGGCGCGCGCCGCGAAGAGGTGTTCCGCAAGCAGTTTGAGGCAGAGAAAACGCACGGAAAGGTTTTGGAGAAAAAGTTCGACGAGCTGTTCAAGCGCGCCAAAGAGAATCCGGATGCGCCTCCGCCGAAGCGGGATATCGATTTTGATTGAGTTGTAAAGTTCGGCTCTCCTGCCGCCGATCTGGGGCGTGTGACCAGACTGCTGGCGACGGAAGGGAAGCGCCACATCCGGCGGATGGCGGAGGCTCTGGCGCCTCGCGCCGCCCGGCTGGAGCGGAGTTTTCAGGCGGCGCTCCGCAAGAACGGTTACCCGGAGCCGCATATCCGCGCTCTCCTCCCCGTGACACCCGTCGCGGCGGCGCGGCTCGGGCCGCTCAGCCGGTTCCTGGAACAGGTGAACTACAGCGGCCGCCGTCTGGCCAAGCTGAATGTTTCACCTGCTATGGTGAGCGAGGCACTGGCCAGCTTCGATGAATTGCTGGGTCCCGTATTTGGCGACCGCTTTGTCCCGGCCCGCGAGCATCTTCGCCTGGCCACGGAATTCGTACTCCGTGATGCCTATTACCAGGTGCGCGAGGCGGAGTCGCAGGCGTTCTTTGCTCTATACCAGGCAGAGTTGGAAGCAACCGATCTGGATGACCTGCTGCGCCGCTTTGTGAAGGTGCTGGCGAAAGCCTTCGATGCGGCGGCGGGCCGGTTGCTTTTCGAGGAAGGCTCTCCAAGCCCCGAATTGGCACACCCGCTCTACATAGAACATGGCCAGCCTAGCGAGTGTCTCATCGGAGATCGGGAACTGCGGGGCCGTTTTGCGTCCTATTGGTCTTATCCTTTCGGTCCATCGGCCGTGTTGCAACTTTGTTTTTCGACCCCCTACCCCTGGCTGCCCAGGGAAAAAGGAATGCTGGCGGTTGCAGGGGCCCGCTGCCGGGAGGCTATCGACCGTGTACGCATGGCTCGGGAGATCCGGCAGCTGGAGGCCGCCTCGCACTGCATCGAGCAGGAAGAACGGCGGCGCATCGGAAGAGACCTGCATGACGAGGTGGGGCAGGCGCTGGCATTCTTGCGGCTCGAATTGGAAATGTTGGAACGCGAGGCGCCCCCACAACTGCGCCCCCGCCTGGGCACGTCGCGCGACCTGGCAGGCCGTACGGCAACCGAACTACGGCGCGTCGTGGCGGCCCTGAGTCCTTCCGTTCTGGACCGGCTCGGGCTGGATGCCGCCGTCCGGCATCTGGTAGAGCGGTTTCGCCGGGTGCGCGAGACCCACGTCCGGTTGCGGGGCTCGGTGGCAGCGGTATCGTCCGTTTCCAAGCAAGTCCAGGAAGCGGTGTATCACGTTGCGCAAGAGTGCCTTCAGAATATTGCGAAGCACACACAGGCTACGCGCGTAAACCTTTGGCTCCGAGCCGCCGATAAGAAAATCAGGCTGAGCGTCACGGATAATGGCGCCGGTTTTTGTGCGGACAAGGCCTGGAGAAAGCCGAATTCATTCGGTTTGGTGGGTATGCGAGAGCGAGCGGCACTGTTACGTGGGAGGTTCGTGGTTCGCAGCACGCCCGGTAAGGGTACAAGTGTCCTGTTGGAACTGCCCCTAGGCGACGCACCGGTGGAAGCCAATGGCAAAGATTCGCGTACTGTTAACTGACGATCACACTCTGTTTCGGCAGGGCATCCGCACATTACTGACGGCCGAAGGAGATATCGAAATTGTCGGCGAAGCCGGCAGCGCGGCCGAAGCGGTAGCCCTCGTTCCCGAGGTGAGGCCCGATATCGTGCTCATGGATATCGGGATGACCGGCATGAGCAGCTTCGAAGCCACCCGCCTCATCCGCAAGCAACGGCCAGAGACGAAGGTGATCTTTCTGTCGATGTACGACGACGAAGACTACCTGGCCGAAACGGTCGAAATCGGCGCCAGCGGCTACCTTCTCAAAGAGAGCCCGGCCGATCAACTGGTGAGCGCCATCCGTGAAGTACACCGCGGAGGCAACTATCTGAGCCCCCGGCTGCTGAGCCGCCTGGTCGATGACTTTCGCCAACAGAGCCACTCGCCGAACCGGCAGCCCCGCTTCGGCACCTTGACCAAACGCGAACGCGAAATCATGAAATTACTGGCCGAAGGCAAGTCTGTAAAAGAGGTGGCCACGGCGTTTGACCTGAGTGTCAAGACCGTCGAAGCGCATAAGTTCAACCTGATGCGTAAGCTCGATATCCACAACAAAGCGCAGCTTGTGCAGTATGCGATTCAGAAGAAGATCATACGGCTCGCCGAACTGCTGCCGGCCAGCTAAGCGCGGGCGTAGAGCCACGCGTGTCCTTCCTGACACGTGTTCCCCAAGGCACAACTGCCTATTTCTCAATAGCTTGCATTATGGCGGCCCCGCTGCATCTTTCCCCTCCGAAGGGGGGATCGGAAAGATGCTCAAAAGAGAAGATGCAGTTCGGCGGATGGCAGCACTTACTAGTGTGATGATCATGGCGGCCGTGGAAGCACTCGCCCAGGAGAAGCAGTCGTCTCCCGGGCGGCGGATCGTGATCAGCCTTGCAGACCGCAAGCTGGCGGTGCTCGAATCCGGCCGGATCGTCAAGGTTTTCCCAACTGCCGTGGGCGCCGAGCAAACCCCCAGTCCGGTTGGCAGCTTTCGAGTCATTCAGCGAGTCTCCGATCCCACCTGGTACACCAAAGGAAAAGTGGTCCCTCCGGGCAAATCGAATCCTCTGGGTACGCGCTGGCTGGGATTAAGCGCCAAAGGTTACGGCATCCATGGGACGAACGCGCCCGCTTCCATCGGTCATAACGCCTCTCACGGCTGCATCCGAATGCGGAACCGGGACGTAGAACAATTGTTCGAAATGGTTACGGTGGGCGACCCCGTGGAACTCTACAGGGAGCGAACGCCTGAGTTGGAAGGGATTTTCGGGCAGGTTCTGGTGGCGCAGGCAAGCGCAGCAGACGGTCAGTAAGAAGAGAAAAATGGATAACATAGTGAGCTGCGTTCTCATGGTAGCGGTCACGTTCCCGGTTTCGTTCTTCGTGGCCCGCGGCTGCTTGCGTGGAGTGATTCGCATCGTCACAGGGGGAGAGCGGCGCAATGTGCTATGATGCCAGCCGTGAACGGTTGGCACGCGGCTCTGGCTGCGCTTCTGTTCCTGATCCCACGCTTTTCCTCAGCCGCTGAAGATCTTTCGGGCGCCGCCCGCGAACTGGCCCGCAAGACAGCCGCTTTCAGCGGAAGCCGCGGGGCGGCGTTGAGCTACCGGAATCTTTCGTCGCTGCCGGACTCAGACCTCGCGCTCCTACGCAGGGAATTTGACACGGCATTACAGGGGATACCGGCGCCATCCCCGTCCGTAGAAGCGCGGATCACCCTTTCCGAAAACGCCTCGGAATTCCTCATCGTGGAAGAGATCCGCAGCGGTGAAGAGTCCCAGGTTTGGATCGCCTCATGGAATCGGGCTCGCACTGCGATGCTGCCCTTGGGCATTAAGCTGGAGGCACGGGCCGTGTGGGCGCAGGAGGAAGACATACTCGATGTAGCGTTCCCCGGAGACGGATTGCTTGTGCTGTCGGCCTCGCGCCTTACTCTTTACTTGCGGCAGAACGGACAATGGCAGCCGCAACAGACGAAGGCGCTCCATCCCGCCAAATCCTGGCCGCGCGATCTTCGTGGCCGCTTGCGCGTGACGGGAAACAGGCTGCAAGCGCTGCTGCCGGGTATCGAGTGCAACGGAGCACTCGAATCCCTGAACGCGATCGACTGCCATGAGAGTGAACAGCCTTGGATCCTCGAGTCCGGCAGCCACGCGCTGCTCGCCGCCAACTTCAACGCCGAGCGCGACTATTTCGACGGCCGCATTGTTTTGCAGAACGGATCGCGAAAATCGGTTGCGCCATTCTATTCGGCGGCCGCGGTGGAGAATTCGAGCGGTGTTGCGTGGCTCCTGGCTCTGACGGATGGCTCGACGGGGATATTCAACGGCTCTTTCGAAGCCGTGGGAAAGATCGCCTCGTGGGGAAGCGATATCGTGGGGACAGACGCGCGCTGCGGCGGCGGATCGCAGGTGCTCGCCTCGCGGCCCGTGGATGGCGGAGACCCGGACGCTCTTCAAGCGTTCAGTATTGAGGGCGGCGCAGCCCTCCCGCTATCGGCCCCGCTCGCGTTTCCGGGTCCGATCACGGCGCTCTGGCCCGTATCGGGCGCCTCGGCGATGGCCGTCGTACATGACACGCAGGCCGCAAAGTATGAAGCCTATGTGGTTACGGTGGCTTGCGGTTCTTAGCCTCTCGATAGCGCTGTGGGGGGCCACACGCCCCCATTACGGCGGCAACCTGCGAGTCGAGGTGCGCCAGCCGATGGAGACGGCCGATCCACCGCAGGCCGGGCCGGGAATCGCGGATCTGTCCGGCGCCTTTGCGATCAGCCGCTGGGAGGGGGGGCGCGAAGCCGTATACACCGCCAACGACAGCGCTCCGGGCGGAAGGCCATATCTCGACGGCGTCGAAATCCGCATGGGGCGCTCACTGCGCGATCAGGCTATCGACCTGGAATTAGGCAAAGCCGACGTGGTGGAATTAGGGCCCGAGGAACTGCGCCGCGGTCCGTCCGGCCGGAAGATCTGGACGTCGTCGCCCGTTCGCCTTCTGGCGCTGCTTTTCGCCCCGCGAGTTACGGACGCAAAAGTTCGCGAGGCGATCGCCCTCTCCGTGGACCGCGCGGCGATCCACAATGTCTTACTACAGCGGCAGGGCGAGATTTCGGCCGCGCTTCTGCCTCAGTGGATTTCGGGGCATGCATTCCTGTTCTCCACTGCTGCCGATGCCGCGAAAGCGCGCAACGCAACCGCAGCCGCAGCGGGCGCGTCTCGCCCATTGGTGCTCAGCGTCGACGATACGATTTGGCGGCCAATGGCGGAACGCATCGCACTCAATGCTCGCGATGCCGGCCTGACGGTTACGATTGCGGCGGGCAATGCGAATGCGGACATGCGTCTGGTGGAAGTGCGAATCAGGTCGGCGGAGCCTTTTCGGGCGCTCTCCGGTGTAGCCGCGGCGCTCGGCCTCGCCGAACCTCCGCGAGCCGGCACTCCCGAAGATCTGCTCGCCGCCGAACGGGCCCTGCTCGAGGGATTTCGCGTGGTCCCGCTGTTTCATCTTCCGGACGTCTACGGCGTTAGTCCTCGCTTGAAAGGGGGACCGGGCATCACACGGCTCGGCGAGTGGCGTTTTGAGGACTTGTGGCTGGAAGGGAACCGGCCGTGACCTTTCGTACCCGCCTATTACTGATTTTCACGGCGGCGGTGATGGCGTCGGTCGGGTTGGTAGGCTGGATGGTTTCCAGCACCACGCGAGCCGCCTTTGAGCGTGTGGAGAGCCAGCGCGTAGAGGCCTTGGTAGCGCAGTTTCGCCGCGAGTTCCAGCGGCGCGGAGACGAAGTCGTGCGGGCCATCGCGGGCATCGCCAACTCCGAGACGGCCACGAGGGTTGCTCTGTCTGCCGACCCGGCGCCGTACTACAACGAGGCGGCTGCTCTGGCTGCGGCGAACGGCCTCGACCTGCTCGAACTCGTCTCGGCAGATGGAGCGATCATATCGTCCGCGGAGTGGCCGGCGCGTTTCGGATACAAGGAGGCGTGGCTCGCAGGGACGGGCGACTGGAGATCGCGGGGAGCGTTTCTGCGGCGAGAAGAGTTGCCCGACGGTGCTACGTTGTCCCTTGCCGCGGTGGCAGAAGCGCACGCGGGAGACCGCAAGATCTTCGCGACCGGCGGGCAACGGCTGGATCGTGAGTTTCTCTCCAGCCTGGTACTCCCCGAGGGTATGCGTGTGCTGCTGGGCCGGGTTGCCATAGGTCCCGAAGACCTCATCGGTCCTTCGGGCCCCATCGCGGACGCGGCATCTCTGTCGCCGCTGATTGGCGAGGTCCGGAGCCAGCGCCGCGAGATCACGCGCACAATAGGCAGCGGTAAATCGGCCGAAATCTTCCATGCGTTGCCGCTGATCGGGTCCGATCAGGAGTTGTTGGGCGTTCTGCTGATCGGCAGTTCCCGCCGCGTGCTGGTTGAGATGGAAACCTCTTTGCGGAATACGGGAATCGTTCTCGCCGCTTTGGGCATCCTGGTCGGCATCGCGTTGAGCTGGTGGGCCAGCGCGCGCGTGACGAGTCCGGTGCAAGCCCTGGCCCGCAGCGCGGAGAAAGTGGCCGCCGGAAATTGGGAGGCGACCGTGGAGACCTCCGCAACCGGCGAGATCGGACAACTGGCCCGCGCGTTCAATCGAATGACTCAGGAATTAGTGGCGCAGCGGGAACGGCTTCTGCAAGCCGAACGGGTCGCCGCATGGCGCGAACTGGCCCGCCGCCTGGCCCACGAATTGAAGAATCCGCTGTTTCCGTTACAGATCACGGTTGAGAACATGCAGCGCGCGCGCGACCGCGCTCCGGAGCAGTTTGACGAGGTCTTTCGCGAAGGGACCGGTACGCTGCTGGCCGAGCTCACCAAGCTGAAGCAGATCATTGGCCGCTTTAGCGATTTTGCAAAAATGCCGCGGCCGCACTTACAGCCGGTCGATCTGAATGCGCTCGTCAGCGAGACGATGAGCTTCTTTGCGCCGCAATTGGAACGGGCTGGCATTGCGGCTCACAACGAGCTGGCGGCGCAACTGCCCCGGGTCTCAGCCGATGCGGAGCAAGTTGCGGGAGTTCTGCGCAACCTGGTGCTCAATGCGATCGATGCCATGCCGCAAGGAGGGCGGCTGATGATCCGCACAACAGCGACGGATGGCGGAGTGCGCCTGGAGGTGGGAGATACGGGGCAGGGGCTCACGCCTGAAGAGTGCGAACGGTTGTTCACTCCCTACTACACGACGAAGACGCACGGCACGGGCTTGGGCCTGGCCATCGTGCAGTCCGTGGTGAGCGACCACAACGGACGTATCTCCGTGGAGAGCCAGCCTGGCCAAGGCACCACGTTTCGGATCGAACTGAACGTCTAATCGAGCTTCTCGGCATTGATCTCGATCAAATGCCGGTCGGGGTCGAGAATGTAAAGCTGTGGGTAGCCAGTCGGAGCGTGCAGCACCACGTTGATATGCATCAGGTCATTCGCGCCGGCATCTTCGCGATAGCCCTTCGATTGCAAGAATTCAAGCATTGCTCGAAAACTGCGGACGCGAACGGCGAAATGAATGTCGCCCGGGTCCGTCGTCTTGTTCGCGCGGTAGGTGGCGTCGGTGTGCTCGTGAATGAGATGTAGTTCTTGTCTCTCGCCGATTTGAAACCAGGCGCCGCCAAACGGAAAATTCGGCCGTTGAATTTCGCGCAGGCACTGAATCTCCCGGTAGAACCGCTTCGATTTCTCCAGGTCTTTAACCGGCAGGCTCATGTGGTGAAGCAGTTGAATTTCCACCCGACGATCTTACTACGGGTGAGGAGACCCCGAGCATACAGGAAACGCCCGTCCCCGCCGATGAGCCATGTGGGAGACCAATGTTCGTGCAGGAATTTGCGAGCCGCGCTACGCAGCGGTTGTTGCGGGTACTACGTTTGACGATCGCGGCGAAGATCTGGCTCAGTATCGGAATCTTCGTCCTGGGGTTCCTTTTCTGCATGGGGATGACGCATTTGCAAGGGCGAAACACCGAGGAGCGGCTGCGGACCGTCTCCGAAGCTCTATTTCCTGCCGCGCTGTGGGGCCAGGAGGCGTCGGAAGCGTTCGGGCGCATGGTCAAGGATTACGCGGATGCGGTGGTTATGGAGGATCCGGCGGGGCTGGAACACGGGGCCCAGGAAGGCTCGCGAGTATTGGAATGCCTCCGGGCGGAGGCCTCGATCAGCGGACTGGGAGAGGATCGGGCGCGAATATTGAAGCAGCTTGCGGCATCCGTAGAACAATTCCTGACAGATGCGGGCTCCACTTACAGCCTGGGCTTAAACCCGGACACTATGCGCCAGCCGGCAGTGCCGGAAGCCATGGCGGAAATGGCCGCTCGTACCAAGGCCCTCGAGTTTGAACTCAAACAGGCCGAACGCCGGATTGCAACCGCGCTCCGGCAGGAGTTACAGACGCTCCAAACACGCTCGGCAAGGCTGCGCTGGGTCCTTCTGCTGGTTTTCGGGACCACTCTGTCGTTAGCCGCTATCCTGGTGAATTTCACGATCCGGCGGTCGATCACGGGACCGCTGCTGCGGTCCCAGGCCGAACTGGCGCGCGAACGGGATCTGTTGGGCACGCTGATCGATACCATTCCCGACTTCATTGCCTTCAAAGACGCCGAGGGACGGTTTCTGCGGGTGAACCGGGCACAGAGTCTGCTCCTGGGGATCTCCGATCCCGAAGAGGCTGTGGGACGAACGGAAAGCGACTTTTTCGATCTCGAAACGGAACAGAGATCGGAAGAACGCGAAATCGTGCGTACCGGAAACCCGTTGATCGGCCGCTTTGAGCAACTCTCCAGACCCGGCGTCTCCTTAAGCACCTGGGTCAGCACCGCCAAGGTCCCCGTCAAGGATGCGTCGGGCCAGGTGCAGGGAGTCGTGAGCGTGTCGCGCGACATCTCCGATTGGAAGGAGGCCACCGATGCGCTGCGGCGCAGCGAACAAAGCTTCCGGGAGCTCTTTGCGGTGATCCCTCATTCCGTCTGGGTTTACGATTCGGAGACCCTCCAGTTCCTCGAAGTGAACGCGACGGCGTTGCGGCATTATGGATATTCCACGGCGGAGTTTCGGAACCTCCCCCTCACAGAAGTCCACGCACCCGAAGAACGCCCGCGCTTGCGGCGCAGCCTGACGCTGCTCGATCCCGGCAAGCCCCCGGGCGGCGAGTGGAAGCACATTACCAGGGACGGGCGTGTCCTCGACGTGGAGGTAACCGGGCATGTTTTCGATTTTCAGGGCCGAAAAGCCGTCCTTTCCGTGGTCCAGGACGTAACCGAGAGGAAGCGGCTGGAGTTCGAACTGCACCAGGCCCAGCGGCTGGAAACAGTCGGCCAACTGGCGGCGGGAATTGCCCACGAGATTAACACTCCAATCCAGTATGTGGGCGATAATATCCGCTTTCTTCAGGAAGCGTTTAACGATTACCAGGCCGTCTTCCGGGAAATGGATCCGTGGCTCCAGCCAGGTGGGGCAGAGGAAGCGGATCGCGTGCCGGGCGCTGTGCGGAACGCCATGGACAACGTGGATTTCGAATATGTCTCCACGGAGATTCCCAAGGCTATCTCGCAGTCGCTCGACGGTGTGGAACGAGTGGCTACGATCGTGCGGGCGATGAAGGAATTCGCGCATCCGGGCGAGAAGCAGAAGACCGCCGCGGATATCAATCAGGCGCTGGCGAATGCGCTCATCGTGGGGCGGAACGAATTCAAATATGTCGCCGACGTGGAGACCGACTACGGTGAGCTTCCTCCGGTAGTCTGCGACATCGCGGAAATGAATCAGGTGTTTCTGAATCTCCTGATCAATGCAGCGCATGCCATCGGCGACGTGATGCGGAGGACCTCTCAGCGGGGCAAAATCACGGTCCGCACAAGGCAAGTCAACGAGCGTGCAGTGATCGCAATCAGCGATACAGGCTGCGGGATTCCGGAAGCCATCCGGTCGAAGATTTTCGATCCATTCTTCACGACCAAGCCGGTAGGACGGGGGAGCGGGCAAGGGCTCACGATCGCGCGATCGATCGTAGTGGATAAGCACGGCGGGGCCCTGACTTTTGAGGCGAACGGAAGCCAGGGGACCACATTCGTGATTTCGGTGCCGCTGGAGCCGGCCGGGGCGGCCGCAGCCGCCGATTGAACGGGTAGGGCGCCCGGTGACTAAAGGCCGCGGGTTCTGATGCCGATCATACAACCGGGCAGACGGGTGTCAACCCTCCGCGGGAAGCAGAAACGCGATGAAGCGAATCGTATTCGTTGATGACGAGCCAAAGGTCCTCGAGGGACTGCAGCGCATGCTGCGTTCCCGGCGGCACCAATGGCACATGGTATTCGTTACTAGCGGCGCAGCGGCGTTGCAGGCGCTGGCCGAAAACGCGTTCGACGTTATTGTGACAGACGTCCGCATGCCGGAAATGGATGGCGTACAACTCCTGCAACACGTGCAGCAACGCTTCCCGGGCGTGATTCGCATTGTGCTCTCGGGTTATTTCGAACGGGAAGCCGCGCTCGAAGCCGCAGGCGTGGCGCACCAATACCTGGCCAAGCCCTGCGATCCGGGAAAATTATGCGAAGCGATAGACCGGTTGTGCCATTCCACCGGCATTTTGAAGGACGAGGACGCGCGGCGGGTGGTCAGCGCCATAGGAAGCCTGCCCTCCCTGCCGGGTACCTGCGCTTCGCTCGTAGCGGCTCTGCAGAGACCCGATGTGGGGCTGGAGGAAATCGGCCGGATCATCCAGCAGGATGTCAGCATGACCGCGAAGGTGTTGCAACTGGTGAATTCCCGCTTATTCGGGCTGGTCTGCGAGATCACCACGGTTCAGACCGCGGTGGGACGGCTGGGGCTGGATACGCTGCGCCAGCTTGTATTGTCGGTCGAGATCTTTCGAACCTTCGAACCGGAGAGCCCGATTCACGGTTTCGCGCTGGAAGAATTTCAGGATCACTGCCGGCTGACGGCGAAGATCGCGGCCCGGTTGCCTGCCCCCGATGCGGTTGTGCCGGTCGCCGTGATGGCCGCGCTGTTGCACGATATCGGAAAGCTGGTACTCGCGGTCCGGTTGCCCGGCCAATTTGAAAAGGCCATCCAGGCTGCGCGCCTTGCCGGAAAACCACTGTATTGCATGGAGGAGGATTCGGTAGGCGCGAACCATGCGGAGATCGGAGCTTACCTGCTCAGCTTGTGGGGACTGCCCGAAGCCATCATCGACGCAGTTTCCAGGCATCACCGGCCGGAAACAGGAAGCGTTCCCGGGGGCGGATTGGACGTGCTGGCCGTTACTCATATTGCCGATGCACTGGCATGGGAGGTCGCCGCGGCGGGTGACGATGTCGATGGCATGGCCCCCTGGAATCGGGATTATCTGGCGGCTTTGGGCGTGGCGGACCGGATTGACGAGTGGCGGATCATGGCGCGCAGAATCGCCCAGTCGCAAGGATTCTAGGATGCCGAATCCATCAACTCCCTCCAAGCGGATTCTGTTTGTGGATGATGAGCCCTGTTTATTGCAGGGCTTGCAGCGGATGCTCCACTCGCAACGGCGGCAATGGGATTTGTCATTCGCCAAAAGCGGCGCCGAAGCCCTGGCCCTCATCGAGACCGCTTCTTTTGACGTTGTCGTGACCGATATGCGCATGCCCGGTATGGACGGCGCTGCTCTGCTGGAACGCGTTCGCGAGCTGCGGCCCGGCATCATCCGGATCGTGCTCTCCGGGTTTTTTGATATGGAGGCAGCCGTTCGTGCCGTGCCGGTCGCTCACCAGTTTCTGGCGAAGCCCTGCGATCCCGAAAAACTGCGCGCAGCCATCGATCGGGCATGCGGCTGTAACGACATGCTTCCGGACGAGAACACGCGGCGGATTGTGGGGGCGATCGGCAAACTCCCTGCCCTGCCCCGCACTTGCGCGGCGCTCATGCGGGCGCTGGAAGAGCCGGAGGTTTCTCTCGAAGAAGTTGGCAGAATCATCGAGCAGGATGTCGGCATCACCGCCAAGGTGTTGCAACTGGTGAATTCCGCATTCTTCGGGCTCCTGCGGGAAATCACCACGGTGCGCATGGCGGTGAATTATCTTGGATTGGAAACTCTGAAACACCTGGTGCTAACGGCCGAGATCTTCCGCACATTTCATCCGGAGCGGAACATCCCGGGGTTTTCTCTTGAGGAATTCCAGGAGCATTCGCGTCTGGCCGGACAAATCGCCGCACGGCTGCCGGCGTCCAAAGCCGTAAGTTCCTCGGCCGTCATAGCGGCCGTACTGCACGATGCCGGCAAATTGGTACTGGCCTCCCGCCTGCCGCAGGAATTTGCGCTGATGCTGCGCGTCTCCGCGAAGGATCGGCGCCCCTTGCACACGGTGGAGCCGCAGATCATCGGAACGGGCCATGCGGAAATCGGCGGGTATCTGCTGGGGCTCTGGGCCTTGCCCCCACCGATCGTGGATGCCGTATGCCGCCACCATCGCCCCGAGGCTGGCGAAGGAGGGTTGGATGTGTTGGCCATCACACACCTTGCCGATGCCCTGGCTTATGAGGCAGCCGCAATTTCCGGCAACGACCACCCGGGATGCAGCTTATTTGACGAGGAGTATGTTTCGCGGCTGGGTGTCGCGGACCAACTTCCCGAATGGAGGGAGTTGGCCGCGCAGCTCGCCAAGGCGCCGGCGAATCTCTGACGATGGAAACACCGGCAAAGCCACGGGTGTTGTTTGTCGATGACGAACCGGACCTGCTGGCAGGTCTTGCGCGAACCCTGCGATCGGAACTTTTTGAAATCACTACCGCCACGAATGCGGCGGCCGCACTCGAGCTGCTTCACAATTCCGGCCCTTTTGCAGTGATCGTTTCCGATCTGCGAATGCCGGAAATGGACGGCGTAACCCTGTTGCGAAGCGCTCGCCTGCAGGCTCCCGATGCCGTAAGAATCCTCTTTACAGGCAGACTGGATATGGAACGCGCCGTCGCCGCCGTCAACGAAGGGGAGATCTTCCGGTTTCTCACCAAGCCTTGCCCGCGCATCACGATGGCGCTGACGTTGAAGAGCGCGATTGAGCAGCACCGGTTGATTACCGCCGAGCGCGTGCTGCTGGAACAGACTCTGCACGGCAGCATCCGGGCACTCACCGAAACCCTGGCCCTTGCCAGCCCGCTGGCGTTCGGGCGCGCGACGCGGTTGCGGAAGTGGGTAGGCCGCTTGGCAGCGGCGCTACAGATATCGCAGAGCTGGCATATCGAGGTTGCCGCTATGCTTTCGCAGATCGGCTGCGTGATCGTTCCTCCCGATACCCTCGAGAGGGTGTATCGGGGCGACGTGCTGAGCGAAAGTGAGAATGCGATGATGTGCCGTGTTCCAGGGGTAATCGAACAGATTCTGGGCAACATTCCCCGCCTGGAGCCGGTTCGCGAAATTCTGGATTACCAGCAGAAGCACTTCGACGGAACCGGTCCGCCGGACAACGCCGTCGCCGGCGAGGCAATCCCCTGGGGCGCGCGTGCGTTGAAGATCGTGCTCGATGAAGACGCGCTGGAGAGCTCGGGCGCGCCGGTCTCGTTGGCCATCGACACCTTGCGCGGCCGCAAGGGCTGGTATGATCCGGTCATTCTGGTTGCATTCGCGGAGATCCTCGAGAGTGAGCAGCGCTCGGAAGTGCGCGAGCTTCCACTGGCGAGCCTGCGGCCGGGAATGATTCTGGCCCAGGATGTCCGGACCAAGAAGGGGATCATCTTCATCGCCCGCGGCCAGGAAGTCACCGACAGCGTGCTCGAAAAGCTGAAAAATTTCGAAGGATGGGTCTACGGCGAGGATTCCATCCGGGTGATCGTTCGCGGAACGCGGCCGGGTCAAGCGCCAGGCGTGTAACTGGCGCTCCCCCTCCAGCCGTTCGACCCTATTGCTCCCCATTCTCCTTAGTGATAAAGTTTCGCGGAGGAGGCTGGAGCGGAATGAGGCGGAATCTATATGTGGGTGGTGCGTTCGCCGGGCTGCTGGTGGCGCTGGGAGTAGGATCATCGATCCTCGGGAAACGGGGCAGTGTAGAAGCGGCGTCCGTGATGGCCCCGCGCTTCGAAGTGAATCCCTTGTGGCCCAAACCGCTGCCCAATCATTGGCTGATGGGGCAGACCATTGGGGTATCCGTAGACGCGCAGGACCATATCTGGATCATTCACCGGCAAGGTTCGCTCGAACCCGGAGAACTGCATGCCACTACGAATCCGCCAACGGCGCAGTGCTGCGCCGCGGCCCCGCCGATCCTGGAATTTGATGAAGAGGGCAACCTGCTCCAACACTGGGGCGGGCCGGGCTCAGGCTACGATTGGCCCAATGCCAATCACGGAATCACCATCGATTACAAAGGAAATGTCTGGATCGGCGGGAACGGACGAGGCACACCGCCGGGCGCGGGCCGGGGCGCGGGCGGCCGCGGACAGCAGGGCGGCACTCCCGACGAGAGCCAGGTCAGCGGCGTTCAGGGCTATTTCAACGACGCCATGATCCTGAAATTCACGCAGGACGGCAAGTTCCTCATGCAGATCGGCAAGCCCGGGCAGAGCAAGGGCAGCAACGATATCGAGAACCTGCGTCTCCCCGCCAAGACATTTATCGACAAGGAAACCAACGAAGTGTACGTGGCCGATGGCTACGGCAACCATCGCGTGATCGTCTACGACGCGGATACCGGAAAGTATAAGCGCCACTGGGGCGCCTACGGGCACAAGCCGGACGACACCAACCTCGGCCGGTACAACCCCAGCGATCCCCCGCCCCAGCAGTTCCGCAATCCCGTGCATTGCGCCGAGCTTTCCGTGGACCGCCTGTTGTACGTCTGCGATCGCGTGAACGACCGCATCCAGGTCTTCAAACCGGACGGGAGTTTTGTCAAGGAGATGTTTGTCGAAAAGGAAACACTGGGTTCCGGCTCCGCCTGGGACATTGCTTTTTCCAAGGATCCGCAGCAAAAGTACATCTACCTGACCGACGGAGAGAACGACCGCGTGCATATCCTCGACCGCCAATCGCTGGAGGTTCTGACCACGTTCGGAGAAGGCGGGCGGCAGCCCGGCGAGTTCTACGGCGTACATAGCATCGCTACCGATTCCAAGGGGAATATCTTCACCACGGAAACCTATCGCGGGCAGCGGGTGCAGAAATTCGTCTATAAGGGCCTGGCGCCGGTCGCCAAGAAGGACCAGGGTGTCCTGTGGCCGAAGACGTCGGGCAAATAGCAAAAGACAAGGAAGGCAACATGAGCAAGAAATGGGTGGTTCTGTTCTCTTTGATCGCCGTAACGGCGTGGGCCGCGGCGACGCTGGACACGCAATCGGTGATCACCAGCGCGACCAAAGCGTTGGGCGCCGAAAACCTGAAAACAATCGAATTTTCCGGATCCGGTTCCGACTTCGTCCTCGGGCAGGCCGCGGCTCCCAACCTTCCGTGGCCGAAATTCAACGATAAGACCTACACGCGCACGCTCAATCTGGAAACGCCGGCCTCGCGGCTGCAGAGAGTCCGCACGCAGGGTGAAAATCCGCCGCACGGCGGCGGTCAGCAGCCGATCATCGGCGAGCAACAGCAGACACAAGTAGTGGCTGCCGGTTCACCGCAGGCTGCAACGCTGCCGGATGAGCTGATGATGACGGTGCCCTACAGCTTCCTGCGGTCGGCGGCTGCGGCGAAAGACACGCAGATCAAGTCGCAATCCATGAGCGGGAAGAAGTACACGGTGATCACATTTACGGCAATGAACAAGGCGCCGGTGAGCGGTTATTTGAACGATCAAAACCTGCTGGAGCGGGTGGTCACTAAGATTGACAACAACGTCTTGGGAGACATTCCTTACGAAACTGCCTATTCCGATTACAAGGATTTCGGCGGAGTCAAATTCCCGACCCATATCGTGCAGAAACAGGGCGGCTATCCGGTTCTGGACCTGACAGTCACAGACGTAAAGCCGAACGCCCCGGCCAATATTCAGCCGGCAGGAGGGCAGCCGGCAGCCGCTCCCGCCGCTGTAACCTCGGAGAAACTGGGAGACGGGATGTATCTCATTCTGGGCGGATACGCCGCCATCGCCGCGGACTTCAAGGATTACATCGTCATCGTGGAAGGGCCGCAGAACGATCAGCGCGCCGACGCGATCATCGCCGAAGCAAAGAAACTGATTCCCAACAAGCCGATTAAGTATGTGATCAACACGCACCAGCACTTCGATCATGCCGGAGGCCTGCGCGCATTCGTGGCCGAGGGAGCCACCGTGGTGACTCACCAGATCAACAAGCCGTATTACCAGAAGATCTGGGCAAACCCTCATACGCTTGTGCCCGATAAGCTCGCGAAGAATCCCAAGAAGCCGTCGTTCCAGACCGTCGGCGAGAAGACGGTGCTGACCGATGGAAGCCATGTGATCGAGCTGTATCACCTGCAGAATTTCGGCCACAACGACGGGATGCTGATCGCGTACCTCCCCAAAGAAAAGGTGCTGCTGGAAGCCGACGGGTTCAATCCGCCTCCGCAGCCGCTCACTCAAAAGCCGGCCACCATCAGCCCGTATACAGCGAGTCTCGAGGATAATATCGAACGCCTGAAGCTCGACGTGGAGCGAATCATCCCGGTGCATTATCCAGCGGATAATCGCAAGGTGATGAAGGCGGAGCTGCTCACGGCGGTGGGAAAAAGCTAGGGTGACAGGGCAGGCGCCCGGCGAGGCCGCGCTCCGCGCGGACGTAGTGAAAGCTTGCCGGATCGTGTTCGCTGCCGGATGTGCCGGAGATGGCCTCGGCGGGCACTTAAGCGCGCGACTCGATGGCCGCCGCATGCTCCTCAAGCCGCGGCCGGCAAGCTGGCGTTCGCTCACACCCGGCGACCTGATCACCATGGATTTCGACGGGCTCCCGGATCACAGCACGGTCCGGGAGTGGCCGATTCATGCGCAGATCTACCGGGCGCGTCCCGACGTGAATTGCGTGTTGCATGCGCATCCCGCCGCCTCGACCCTCATGGCGGCTCTCGGCATTGCAATGGAGCCGCTCAATCAGGACTGCGCCGGCTTTGCCGGGAAGATTCCCGTGTACGACAACCGCGGCACGAGTATCCACACCGTCGAATTAGGCTGCGAGGTGGCGCGCGTGCTGGGAGACCGGCGTGTCGTCCTACTCAAGAATCATGGCAGCGTGGTCATAGGCCGCAGTGTTGCGGAAGCATGTGTCACTGCCTACAGACTGGAAAGAGCCGCCGAAACAATGCTGCGCGCGGCGGCGATTGCCCGGCTGCCGGTAATCTCGCGTGAAGCTCAAGAAGCCATAATGGCAGCCCGGCAATCCGTGGAGGAAGCCGTGGGCGAAGACACGCAGCGGGAGCGCTGGCGAATGCTGGAGGATTACTACCTGAACGGGGACTAACTTTCGAAAGCGAAGACTATGGGGCGCATATCTCTAGTTTTGTTGGTTCTGTTATGTGAACCGGCGGTCAGCCATGCGCAGTGGCTGCACTATCCCACACCCGGCACGCCACGGACGCGTGACGGTAAGCCCAACCTGGCCGCCAGGGCGCCACGGGCGCCGAATGGCAAGCCGGATCTTTCCGGAGTCTGGCAGCCGGAGTATACACCTCCAGGCGAAAATGAGCGCGTATTCGGCGATGTCTTCAAAGATTTCGTTGTGCCAGGGGACGATCCACGCACCTT
>PSRJ01000090.1 GCA_003175985.1 Terriglobia bacterium | reverse complement strand
GGTGCGGGCCATTCCCGCGGAGGTTCAGTTCGAGTTCGACCGGCGCATGACGCGCAGCATCCCCGTGCAGGTCCAATGGAAAGGCGAAGGCACGAACGGCTATGTCGTCGCACGTTCCTTTGTTTTGCCGGATACGCTTGAAATCACAGGTCCGGCGGGCCATGTACAGGGCATCGCCGCGGCCACCACGGACCCGGTCAACGTGTCCGCGGTGGTGGGCACTTCGCAGTTTCGGGTGAACGCATACGTGTCAGATTCTTATGTGCGCCTGCGCTCCTCGCCGCAAGTGGTGGTGACGGTCTCCATGAGAAAGAAATAGCCTTGGGCAAACAGTTATTCGGCACTGATGGCATCCGCGGGGTGGCGGGCGAGTTTCCGCTCGATCCGAGCACCATTTACAGTTTTGGCATGGCGCTGGCCGATGACACGCGGGCGGCTGCGAGCGGCCGCGAGATTTTGATCGGCATGGATACCCGGGAATCCGGCCCATGGATCGCTGAGCTGGTGGCAGGTGGGGTTCAGAACCGCGGAGGGCGGGTTCGCTTCGCCGGCGTCATCACCACACCGGGTGTCGCCTACCTCACGCGCGGGCGGAGTTTTGCGGCCGGAGTCATGATCTCGGCCTCCCACAATCCTTACCAGGATAATGGCCTCAAGCTATTGGGCGATACGGGTTTCAAGCTGCCCGATGCGGAGGAAGACGCTATCGAGCAGGAGATCCTCGCCCTGCGCGCGGGCCAGGTCGATGCCAGCCCCGCAAAATTAATCGCAGAGGAAGGTCTCGACCGGCAGTATTTGGACTACCTGGCATCCAGCATTGCGGTCCGGTTCGATGGCATGCGCGTGCTGCTGGATTGCGGCAATGGTGCGGCCTACCGGCTGGCGCCGGAGTTGTTCCGGCGGCTGGGCGCCGAAGTCACGGTGATTGGCGGAGACCCCAACGGGCGCAACATCAATCTCGATTGCGGCGCTTTGCACATCGGCGGCCTGCGTGCCGCCGTGCTTGCGCGCAAGGCCGATGGCGGAGTAGCCTTCGACGGCGATGCCGACCGCGCCATCTTCGTAACCTCGAGCGGCAAAGTGGTGGATGGCGATACGGTACTGCTCATCGCGTCGCGTGCCCTCAAAGCCGCCGGACGCCTGCCGCGCCGTACCGTCGTGGCTACGGTCATGTCGAACTTCGGTCTTGAAAAGGCTCTGGAACGCGAGGGGCTCCGTCTGGTGCGCACGCCGGTCGGCGACAAGTATGTTCTGGAAGAGATGGTGCGCCTGGATGCTCCGCTGGGCGGGGAGCAATCCGGGCACGTCATCTTCCGCCAATACGCCACCACGGGCGATGGCATGCTGACGGCGTTGCAGGTGTTTGCGATCGCCCGGCAGTCCGGCGCCGGGCTTGATGAACTGGCGGCGGGCCTCGAAGTCTATCCCCAGAAGCTGGTCAATGTGCGTGTGCGCGAGAAGAAGGCGCTAACCGAAGTGCCTGCGGTAGCGCGCGAGATCCAGCTCGCGGAAGAGGAATTCGCGGGAGCGGGCCGCGTGCTGGTGCGCTTCTCGGGCACGGAACCTTTGGCGCGCGTCATGGTCGAAGGCCCCGATCCCGAGCAGGTGGAAACGTTCACCGCGCGCATCGCTGAGGCCATCCGGCGCGAGATGGGCGCTTAAGTTAATTCGTCACTGCGATCTTGAGTTGATCGGAGGTGGTCACGCCGTTCATCTGAATCTGGATGGGCACGGCGTTGCCGGTGGGCGTGCCCGCCGGAAGGATCACGTTGATCTGGTAGACAGACGGGAACTGCGACAGCCCGGAGAAGACTACGTTGGCGGCAACTCCGCCAACCAGAACCGTCGGCTTGTTCACCGTATCACTGGTCGTCACCTTGCCGTTGCTGTCTCGGAGCGCGTCGCCATCCGCCGGTGTTTTGGCAACGAGGCCCAGGCCCGTTGCGAGTAGCACCAGCGTGCCCTGGTCCCCAACTTTGGCGGGCTCCGTGGTCAGGCCCGAGAAACTGCCCGCGGGGTAGGCGAGCCTGCCGGTCGAATTGCTGTACACTGCCGGACGATTGACGCCGGTGCTGTCGGTAGCGACGTAGAAGAGTCCGGGCGAGATCGAAGTCATTGGGACGGTGGCCGGGGCGGAAGGCACGCCGTTGCGTGTCACGACCACCTGCACATTGCCGCTCGAGGGAGTACTCCAGGGAACCTGCGCGTTAATCTGTCCGGAAGTGACACCACCCAGTGGGGCCGCGACGCCGTTGAATGTGACGCTGACACCGGCCAGAGAAGTGGAAAGCGGGATTGTATCGGCCAGTGTGAGAGACGAGGCGAAGTTGCTTCCGAAAATCGCGACATATGACCCCGGCGCTACCGGCTGGCCCTGGACGAAACTTGCGCCGTTCTGAATGCCTTTTTGCGCATCGATCGACGGCGCCGGTCCTGCCGCGCCGGGTGTCAGCGTATAGGTCTTGGTATAAATGTGATCGCCGTTGACCGTGAGATCGCCGTTGGCCGCATTACCCGCAACATATATTACGATGTTGCCCACGTCCGTCGATGGCGGTGTCCAATCGAACTCATAGTTGAACGAACCGGTTTTTCCCCGGGATGCGTTGTAACCCGCCAGCGTATGCTCCGCGTATTGCAGCGGGAGGTTCGCTGGGCAGGCTTGGTTCGCATTCGCCTGCTGGACCAGGTTAGTCGAGGCGCACATCAAATACGTATTCGCATCGGTCGGCGTAAAGGTACCTGCCTGGCTCTGCGGGCTGGTGGAAGACCTGGCGGTCAGTTCGAATCCCCAGGCTCTTTGCGTCGTCGCCGGATCGGCGATTGTGACCACCAGATGTTGCTTTACACCAGGGGTGTAGTTCTGCCCGTTGGGGAACGTTACGGTGACGCTTCCTTGACTGGAATTGGCAGTCCCCACATGACACCCGGATGCGGTACAGGTGCCAGTTTCTCCCGGCACACCAACAACACCGGCGTCGGGTCCATACTCATACGCATAGAGAAGAATGGGGATTACGCCTAAAATGACGGCCGCTTTGGCGGCATAGAGCTTCCGTTTACGATCCATATCACCCTGAACCCACACTACAGACGTTCGACGCGGATTGTTTCCATTATAGCGGCGGATTCAGGGTGTTTCCGGTTTACCTGCGTTACATCGCGGCGGAAGTTTCAGAGTACTTTTCGTTCGTCGATCTCTTCCTCGCGCCGCTCTTCGGCGTAAAGCTCTTCATCGGAAACCGGCTTGCCGCTGCCTGCGCCCCGAACCCTGGGCATCGGCTTATCGGCATTCGCGAAGTCGCCGGCCTTTTCTCCTGCGGATGCAATGTCCTGCGCGCCGGTCTGCTGGAAAATGCTCTTGGCTCGCTTCACCCAATCGGAGCTGTCGCAATGCACCGAAACCAGAATTCCGCCCTCGCGGATGCGCCCTTCGTAGCGCTTGGCCTCGTATTCCGGTATCCCCATGCCTACCAGTGCGCCGACAATGCCGCCTAATGTACCCACAGCGCCCGCGCCGGCCAGAGCCGCGACAATAGGACCTGCCGCCACCAAAGGACCGAGCCCCGGTATGGCAAGTGCGCCAATGCCCGTCAGCCATCCCAGAACGCCTCCCGCAATGCCTCCGGCCACGCCGCCAGTTGTCGCGCCTTCCGGAGCTTTCGTGTTCTTCTCGTGGGCGAAGTCCTTGGTCCCCTTGTTATCCGGGAACAACACCGAGACGTCCGCGTTCCGAAATCCGGCACTGCGCAGGTGTTCTACCGCTTCCTCTACGGCGATCCGGTCCGGATAAATTCCGAACACCGCTGTATTTTTACCTGCCATTTTTGCACTCCTTTGCTCTTTGTGAACCGGCATCTCGCTTATGAGCCGGTGTTTGTTTAAAGAAGTGCAAAGCGAAGGCCAACATTCGGGCCGGCAGAATGGTGATGTGCGATTACGGACGCGTGTAGAATGGGAATCGATTCGCATGGCGAACATTTCCGTTGGAACGAAAGGCGAGTATCGAACGCTCGTCACTAGTGATATTGCGACCAGTTTTCTGGGGCTTGATGACGCGCGGGTTCTTTCTACACCGCAAATGATCGGACTCATGGAGAAAACCTGCCGCGATACGGTGCTGCCGTTACTCGATCCCGGCTACGACACTGTGGGAACGCATGTGAATGTGGCGCACCTTGCCGCCGCGCCGCTCGGAAGCCGCGTCACATTTCGCGTGGAACTCATTGGCGTGAATGAACGCCGGCTTGAGTTCCGCGTGGAAGCCTCAACGGAGGCTGAGAAGGTCGGCGAAGGCACGCATCAGCGCACCATCATCAACGTCGCCCGGTTTGCCGCGAGGCAGGCAGACAAGAGGAAGTGATCAGGAGCCCATGATGGTCGTAGGCGGCGGATATCCGCTTACGAACCCATGATCGCGGTTATGCGGAGTGCCCGCGTTCAATCGCTCCGGCGCTCCCATCACGCGGTGATAGTACGAGAGAATGGCGCTCTCGTCGTAATCAATTGCGCGTGCGTATTGGCGTATGTAGCTGGTGTTGTAAATACCGCCAGGCAGTTTGCGGAACTCCCCCCGTTCGATCGCCTCCAGCGACCGGATACTGATTTTTGTAGATTCAGCGATCTGCGCTAAGGAAATGCCGCGGTTTCGGCGTATTGTTTCGAGCCCGAGGACGCTTTGATCTTCTTTCATGGTCCTATCTCCTCTACCGGGCCTTTCCGGGGGGTGGTACTAGCCGCAGCAGGAAGTCGTACTAAAAGTAACACTATAGCATCTCATCGGCAGTTTGATAAACTCTTTTTACATGGATATTTGCCGCCGAACCTTCGGGGCCTATATCCTGGCCGGGCTCTTCACCCGTGCCTTGGCCATAGTGCCTCGCCCCAAGTTATTGGTACTAGTAGTTTTAGAGCAAATCCGCCGAGACTACTGGGAGGGCGTTTGGAGGCAGCTCGGGGCCGGCGGCCTGCGCCGCCTTCTGGACAATGGCGCCTATTTCCCTGATTGCCGCCATCTCGCGGCAAGTTATACTTCATCCACTTTGGCTACTTTGGCCACCGGCGCATGGCCTGCGCAGCACGGAATCGTGGCGGATGTCTGGTTTGACCGAGTGGCCCGCAAGCCGGTGCGCGCCTCTGACGAAAGCTTGCTTGCCACCACCCTGACCGCCCAAATCGCCGCTGCGCAGGACACGCGTACTTACGTGGTCTCGCTCGATCCGCTCGAAGGAGCCCTTTTCGCAGGAACACGGGACGCGCAACTTTTCTGGATGGATGAGGAGGGCCACTTTGCCACGCGCGGCGAAGCCCCTTCGTGGCTCGTGGATTATAACCGGCTCAAACCGCTGGAGAACCTCCACAATGCGGCATGGTTGGCAGTGGGCGCAACCCAGGGTGCACCTGCCCTTCGGACTCTCACTTTCGATCGGGCCCGTCCCCACGAGTTCCAGACTTTGTACAGATCGTCCCCCTTTGGGCAGGGCGCACAGTTCGAATTTCTGGGCGAACTGGTATCGCAAGAACGGCTGGGGCAGGGAAGTACGTTCGATTTTGTCTGTCTGATCGCGGGCTCGTCTGCGTTGCTGGGCTATGAGACCGGGGCAAACTCGCCGCTGATGCAGCAGATGACCTTACAACTCGACCGGCACCTCGAGTTCCTTTTGGGACAGCTCGATCGTGGTCCGGGCGTAAACTCCTACGATTTGGTTCTGGCTGGTGCGCATGGCGCTCCGCCGGCGCCACGTTCTGAATCGCGACCGCGCATGGCGGTGAATGGAGAACTGCTCGCGCAGGCCATCCAGCAGAATCTGACCGCGCGAGCCCTAGGACGCGTGGAGCGGTATCTGTATCCATTTCTCTACCTGGATGCTGCTGGCCTGTTGGTGCCGGAACAGGCCCGCCAGGCTGCCGGCCGGGCCGCGCTCGATCAGCCGGCCGTCGCCGCGTACTTTACGGCGGGAGGCGAATGCTCGATTCACAACGAGTTTGAGCAGCGCTTTCGCAACAGTTTCCACCCGCGCCGCGCCGGCGATGTGATGCTGGCCTATCAGCCCGAGTATGTGGAAGACTACGGCCTGGGGCGTGGCATTTCTTACGGGTCCCTGTACAGTTACGACATCCAGACACCGCTTTGTTTTTACGGGCCGCAGTTTCGTGCCGCCACCTTCGAATCCCCTGTGCAATCGGTGGACATTGCCCCAACGCTGGCGCGTGCCGCGGGCGTGGCGCCGCCATCTTCCAATTCCGGCCGCGTGCTGGGCGAGGCGTTCGCCGTAGCCCCAGACGAGCAAGTCAAAGAAGAAAAACCTCGATGAGTGCTGCCGATCCGGCGCTCGCCACTACTCTCTGCGGAATCCGGCTGCGCAATCCTGTAATCGCGGCATCCGGCTGCTTTGCCTACGGTGTCGAGTTCGAGAAGCTCGTTGATCTAAACTCGCTTGGCGGCTTCGTGGTTAAAGGCCTGTCGCGCGAACCCATCGAGGGCAACCCGGCGCCACGGCTCTTCGAGACGGCAGCCGGAATGATCAATTCGATCGGTCTCCAGAACATCGGAGTACAGGCCTTTGTACGGCAGAAATTGCCCGCACTGGCGAAACTGCAGACGGCCGTCTTCGCCAACATCTTCGGTTACGAGACCGAAGACTACGTGGAAGTGGTGCGGGTGCTCGAGGATCACGAAGGCCTGGCGGGATATGAGTTGAATGTCTCCTGTCCCAATACGCGCCACGGAGGGATTTATTTTTCGAGCGATCCGGCGCTACTAAGCGAAGTGGTGGCCGCCGTAAAACAAGTGGCCCGGCGCCCGGTGATCGTGAAACTCTCGCCCAATGTGAGTGCGATCGAGCCGCTGGCGTGCGCGGCGGAAGCGAGCGGCGCCGATGCGCTTTCGCTGGTGAATACCTTCATTGCCCTGGCTGTCGATCCGCGCACGCGGCGCTCTCGGATCGGGGCAGGCTTTGGCGGGCTCTCGGGGCCGGCGATCAAGCCGATCGCCCTGCGGCTGGTCTACCAGGCCGCGCGTGCCGTCAAAATCCCGATTGTGGGCTTGGGTGGGATCGCATCTGGCGTGGATGCCGCCGAATTTCTGATTGCCGGCGCTTCCGCCGTGGAGGTGGGCACAGCGATCTTTTGGGACCCGCAAGCCCCCGTGCGCATCGCCGGGGAGCTCGCAAAATTCCTGCAGACGGAAAAGATCCCGAGCATCCGTAAACTGGTCGGTACGCTCGAGCTCTGAGCGGGCGCCCCTCGTGTACGCGGGCGTCCCCTTTGGTAGGATGCCAGATGGAGACAACATGAACCGTATTTTGATCCTGGCGCCGGCTGTCGTTGCGGTCGCATGCTCCGTCGCCGCGCAGCCGCCTGCACCAGGCGCACCGGCCCCGGTCCCTCTCTTTTCCGATGGGGTGATCAAATCGTTCACTCCGGCAGATAACCCGATCACGGACGCCAAAGCAAAGCTGGGCGACATGATCTTCGACGAGAAACGCATTTCGACCGACAACGCCATCGCGTGCAATACCTGCCACTCGCCCCGCAACGGTTTTACGACTCACACGGAAACCTCCCGGGGCGTTGGCGACCAGCTCGGAAAACGCAACGCTCCTTCGATCCTCAATGCGATGTTTTACAAGTCGATGTTCTGGGATGGGCGGGCCGAGACGTTGGAAGAGCAGGCGACGCTGCCCATTTTGAACCCGATCGAGATGGGCCAGAAGGACCCAACAGATGTTGTAGCGAAGCTGGCCGCAATTCCGGAGTTCGTCGAGGCTTTCCAGCAGGTGTTCGGACACCCGGTGAATTGGGCGGACATGGGCAAAGCGCTCGCCGCCTTCGAACGGACCCGGCTTTCCACAGAAGCGCCTTTCGACCGCTATCTTCACGGTGACGAGAAAGCCCTGAATGCCTCGCAGCGGCGGGGGTGGGCCCTGTTCACGGGTAAGGCCCGCTGCGGCACCTGCCACACGTACGATGCGGCGCTCCCGCTCTTTGGTGACAACCGCTTCCACAACACCGGCGCCGCCGCCCAGAAACAGGATTACAATCAGCTCGCCGCGCGAGCCGCACGTACTGCCGCGGCAGGCAGCCAGGCCGAGAAGGACAAGCTGGCGCTGGAAACGGATTTCTCGGAGCTGGGCCGTTTTCTGACCACACAAAAAAAGGAAGACATCGGCGCCTTTAAGACGCCGTTTCTCCGGGACGTGCTTCTGACCGGGCCATATATGCACGACGGCAGCCTGGAGACTCTATGGGACGTCGTGGGCTTCTTTAACAAAGGCGGCGAGCGAAATCCGTTCCTCGATGCCGAAATGAAGCCGCTGGGGCTCAGTGAGAATGAGGTCGACGATCTGGTCAATTTTCTGGGTGCCCTCACATCGGACCGATTCGGGGACCTGCGCGCCGCAGAGCTGGATCGCCAGCGGACGGCATTCTTGTACCGAAGGGCTGTGCAGCACCAAACGGCCAACCGCGGACGGTAGCACCTATTCGTTAGTCAACGTTTGCTCGATGCTTTTCGCGTCGGGCCTTGCCCGTAACTGCTTACAATCAGCCGGAGGGTGGGCGGCCCGCTCGTTCGATAGGCTGTGACCGAGAGTTCCGTGCCTTTGGACAAGGCGACCGGATTCTTGAAGATGTAAGGCGCCGGCCAATCCAGTGGAAAGTCTTTCGCGAACAGAAGCACATCCGTTGTGCCGTCGGGCTTTTTGGCGGCGACTTCGATCGAGTGCAGACCCGGCGAAACCTCCGGCAGCAGGGCGAACGCGTACGTGTCCGCGGTCAGGCGCATGGCCGCGTGCAGCTTCTGCGGCGCGCTTCCGGGCGCTGGTTCCGCCCTCGCATTGAGCACCAGGTCGCTGGCTAGAGAAGAAGGTTGATCGGTGAAGTAAAGGCCCAAAGTCCCCTGATCGACGATCGGCGCTTTCGTTCCCCGGTAATGAATCTCGGCCACCAGGTGGGAGCCGGCCGGCAGGCGCCACGCGGCGTTATTGGGAAGCTGCATGAACCCTTGCCAGGGCGTCCAGCTTCCAATCCATTGGCCGCTTTCCTGAATCGTGAAGAAAGCCGCGCGCACCACGCGGCGGTCGCCCGGCAGGTATTCCAGGGCGCTCAGCCGGCGTTCGGACGGCAACTCGAGGTCAACGGCCGTCCTCTTAATCTGATCCGGCGCTCCCGCCCCGATCGTATTCGCCGGCAGCTTGCGCGTGAGTTGCGGGGTTCCGAGTTCCCACTCGCCGAAATGCACGTGCGCCCGGACGTCCGGCGGGCGCGCGGCATCCGGGCCTGCGACATTGGTGAATACCGTGCCGGAGTTTCGCGGCCCAAGACCTTCAACCCACGAGACGACGAACTGCGTCTCACGCAGCGTCAGGCTGTTGTCATTCACGAACTGTCCGTAGCCCGGGACGGCGGCCCAGGGCGGCATGCGCCGCGCTATCACGGCGGCGCGGACCTCGCGTTTCTTGAGCCAGGTGTGCTCGTAAGTCTCCAAAGAAAATGCCGATCCATTTTCGGCGTGGCACATGACGCAATGCTTCTCGAGAATCCGCACGATCTCGCGATCGAACAGCACCGTGGTGGTCAGCGTCTCGTGGCCGAAGCCCGCCGCGGCACACAATCCCAGGATGAGTAGCACGAATTTCTTCATGGCGCGGCGGTGAACGTGAATGTGAAGGTATGAATCTTGTCATTGCGCCGAAACTGCGTCCAGGCGCGGTAGCGCCCAGGCTTGGGCATTAAGCCTTCGAAGGTGACATCGGGGCCGCCGCGCAGCTTTTCGAGATCCGCACCCGGCGGAATCAGGAATACGGGAGGGCCGCCATCGTCGTCCGGCATAGCCAGAATATCGAGCGGATGCGAGTGAACGTAATCCACCATATCTTCGCTCATGATCAACGTGTGCCCGAACGCGCCGAGGTAGGTTTGCAGGTCGGTGATGGGCTTACCTGTCGCCGTGTCGGTGAGATGGAAATTGAGATGGCCGTACAAGCCCACTACGAACTGCGGCGGGTCATAGGAGAGAGTTGCGGTGATATCATCCACTGTCTTTGTCAGATTCGTATCGGGCACGAGATGGGCGCTATCGGCCTCCAGGTCCCTGCCGTAGCCCGACGTGATGAGAGGGCGCGCGAGGAACTGCGGTGCGCCACCGCTCGGCATGAAGTCGGAGAGGACTTTGTAATAGCCAGGCTTGGGCAGCGTTACTTCCACGGTCCATGCGCCATCGGGGTGCTCGTCCGGATGGATGTGCTGGAAGTATTCCATATCCTGGCTAATCACGAATAGGTGATACTGGCGCTCGTGCACCGTCTCGAATTTCCTGATGACGTCGCCGGTTCCGGGATGGCGGATTTGAAACCGGAGCGCGGTCTTTTGCCCCGGCTTCACCAGCGCCGGTATGGTGCGGAAATCGAGCTGATAATCCCGGACATCGAACGGCGCGGCGCGCACGAGATCCATGCCGCAGCGCGGGCACTTTCCCGCGAGATCCATGGTGTAATCGGGATGCATCGGACAAACCCAGGCGGTTTCCTGCTCCGGCGCGGAGTTTTGGGTAAAAGCGATCGAGAGAAAGATGGTAAGCAGCAGGGCGGGTAACACGAGAGCCTGAAGTGTCGTCCTGCTCATGACCCTTACCGGTGCGGGCTCGTGGCGTTGCCCTCGTAAGTTCCCGTGCCGGGTCCCGGCAGTTCCTCGGCTCTCGGCCCGCTGTATCGTGCGACGTGCAGCCCGGTCTTATTGTCCACCCAATAGATCAGGCCATCCTTAAATACCGGGTAAGTACGCGCGATGCCATGCGGCAGAGTTAACGCATAGCCGACCTCGCGCGGCGTCTGTGGTATCGAAATGTCGATGACGCGCAGCCCATGACCATACCACGTGTTGAACACGAGATTCTTGAATATGGTAGGGTTGTGATTCTGCTGGGCCACACGCTGCCGCGGCTGGCCATTGGGCTCGGTTATGGCCTGGTCGAGACACTCGTCAAGCTGATTGTCGGGTATCGAAAACGCACCCACCATGATCGGCGTGATCTCCGACTCCACTGACACGACGCGGGCGTAATTAAGCGGGCAGCCACCGTTCTCATCGCTCAGCCAGACATAAGCCGGCCGGTTCTTCGTATTGCCCTTGACCTGCGCGGGCCGGTTCGGGACGAAGACGGCGCTGTGCGTGCCCGTGGGGACGGCGTTCACCGGGGGATAGACATCGAAGCGCGAGCGGGTCAGCAGCACCAGATAACGCTGCGCCTTGGCCTGATCGGATACGTTGGATGCCAGGTATGCCTTAAGTCCCGGGTCGTTATTGACGACCATGTGAACGCAGTCGTTGGCCAGCCCCAGAAGCTTGGATGCGTCGATCACACCTTTCACGCTGACGATCGTCGATCTCTGATTGCACCCCGCAGTGCCGGCCGCGAGTTCCGCGTCCTTGTGGTGGGCCACCGCTTCGGTGTCGAGCACATAGAAGCCCGCCGTGGTGCCGGCGATGTATGCCCGCTCGCCGTCGTCGGTGACCGAAAGCGAGTGCAAGCGGTTCTGTTCGTTGTTCTGAAAGTTTCCCGGCCGTCCGCCGCGGCTCCTCTTGTCCCTAAAGTCCAGAAAGCGGCCGTCGGAGAACAGGCCCGTGGCATCGGGCTTCTCATTCACGGGTGGCCCGCCAACTTCTTCCAGGGTGAAAGTGGTAAGCGCCTTCGCCTTCGGCAGGACTTCACCGGTTACTTCGTCCGTTACCGCCAGCACGGTCAAATCGGAAGTCTTCAAGCCGGGATGGTCGGGGTCGGGCAGGCCGGAAGTCCAGTTGGTCATGTAAACCAGCACACGATTGCTGTTGGCCGGATCGTGCCACAGGAAGAATTCGTGCGATTGGCCGCCGAAATCGGTGGTCTCGCTCTTCGACACCGGCAGGCAGGTATTCATGTCGATGCGGTACGTCTCCATGCGGCCGATGGTGTTGGTGCCGGCATTCCGCACCAGCAGATAGCGGTCCTCCCCCGCCGGCGTTTTGTACACCAGCGAACGCAGTTCGCGATCGTCGAATCCTTCGTTGCCTTCGAACATCGCCGGAATCTCGCCGACTTGCACCGGCGGTTGTTTCTCGGGGTTCGGCTGAATTTTGAAAATGTTGATCGCGTGCTTGCGGCCGGGGCCATTGCCGTGACCAACGAAGATGCAGCTCCCGGCGATGCCGAGTCCTCGCCCGTCCCCTTGCGCATCGAGATCGCCTCCCTTCCACGCACCCGTCGCCGCATCCTTTACGGAAGGAACAGTGATCACCCAGTGGAGGTGCTCCAGGTTGCGGAACAGGTGAAGCTCTTTTTCCAGTGCGGCGGCGCCGGCGCGGGCATCCTCCTCAGAGGCGGTTGGGTCTATCTTGCCGGCACGATTCACGCGCACTGACGGCATCTGTCCGATTGGCGTATCGAACGTGGAGGGCTGACAGCCAGCCGGGTCTTTGGAATAGTCGATACACTCGGCCGCAGCCGGAATACTCAAAGCGCCCAGAAGTAAGGCCCCAAATACGTACGCAGGCGCGCCACCAATACCTCGCATCCTAACCTCTCCTGATCTAGTATTCTTATCACATCGGCCGGCGAGCTACCGCGCCCGTTTTCTTTTCTTCTCCGCGCCTTCTTCCACGGGCACGATTCCCAGATAGAGCAACAGAACCACGACAGTCGACCACTGGCCTCCCGCGGAGAGGAGACTATCTACCAGCGCAATGAACGGCCGCGGGGAAGTCGTCACGCCAAGCGCATCCAGCACCAGGAATGTGCCGGCGAGTTCCACGATCATCACCGGCAGCAACACCAGAAAGATCTGCCATCTCCGGCCGGCCGTTAGGTCCCGGCTCCGCTGAAGTACATCCCATTCCCGGTCCGCTTCAATCGCTACGATGGCATCTGTGAGGATCAATTTGATCATGGCGATGACGCCCGGGACAATCAGGAGCGCGCCCCACAGCGTGATCGTGATTTCGACCTTGAATTTGTTCCACAGGGTTTTGAGCCACTGGCGCCGTCCCCATCGGAGCGACGGCCCGAGCGGCGGTTGAGTGTCCGTACGAAACCGGTGTACGAGGCCGTAGATTGCCGCTGGAACCGCGAATGAGCTGAGAACCAGGTCGCTGAGATCCATCATCAAATAGGCTGTAAGCCCGCCTTTGGGAACCTCCAGCAGGTATGCGATGAATTGCAGCGCAAGTTTCGCCGGAACGAAGATCAATAAAGTAACAACTGCCAGGAACCGGAAGTTCGAAAAGAAAACGGCGGCTGAGCGGCGCAGTAATTCCCACGCGGAATCGAATGACGCCACCGGGAAATCGATCTCCAGATACCCCTGGCGGAAGTCACGCTCCATCTCGATTCACTATAGCGTGCGTTTCCTGCGATCATGAACGTAATGACCGGACGAATAACCGCCGCTATTTTGGCGCTATTGCTAGCTGCATGCGGGGCGAAGCAGGCTCCCGCCAAGCGCTACGCGATGCAGGGCGAAATCAAAGCCGTGGATCCCGCAGCCAAGACTGCTACTATTGATGCGGGCAAAATCGGGGACTGGATGAACGCGATGACGATGGAATACCCCGTGAAGCCCGACCAGGAGCTCGCCAAACTCCACGTGGGGGATCACATCGAAGCGACCGTAATAGTAGGCGATCCCGGCTACTATGTGACCGAAATCAAGGTTGTTCCGAAGCCTTAGGTGGAAGCTACTTCTTGGTTGCCGCTGCCGAGGTGGTGGCGCCGCCTTTGAGCAACTGATCGAGTTCTGCGCGGATGTTCACATCGGGCCGCGCCATAAACTCGCTCTCGCCGGCAAAATCGCCACGGATGATGCCCCGCCGATCGAGAAATACCATGTGCGGTACATAGAAAGGCTTCGTGTTCAGATCCGACCAACTTACGTACGCCATCACTTCCTGGCGCGGGCAATAGCCCACCGGGAAATTGCCGCCGAACTGCTGGACAAATTGTGGCAGGAGCTGCGGCGCGTCATCGTTAAATGCGCAACCTACGATCTGCGCGCCCTTCGCTTCGTACTCCTTGGCAATGGTGTTCATGTATTTGCTCAGATTCTGGCAGTGCGGGCAGGTAGTCAGCATGAACGCCAGCGCCACAACCTTTCCCTTGTATTGGCTGAGCTGGATCGGCGCGCCTCCCTTCATTTGAATCGCGAGCGTGGGTGAAGGTTTCCCGATGTCCAGGCCGAAAGCGGTGGCGGCCAGAAACAGGCACAGCATGGAAGCAAGGATCGTACGCATAAATGACAGTATAGCCAAAAAGGACGAGAGGCAAACCGGATGCGGCGAATGCTAGGATGAACAGGAAAGTAGTTGCACCGGGTGCCCCCAGGCATGATCCCGTTTGAGCCGCTGTTCCGGAATCCGCACCTGCAGACGATTGCGGGTCATCTGTGGGTACGCGAGGGCGAAGAGGCGCGCTACCCGCTGCACCGGCGGATTTTCCCGACGGACCCCGATACCAGCGTGCTGGTTCAATCACAGTTTCCCGAGGGCATTGCGTCAGGTGCGGTGGTGATGGTTCATGGCCTGGAAGGTTCCGGGGACGCTGGTTACATTCGCAGCCTGAGCGGCGCCGCGCTGCGGGCGGGATTTACCGCGCATCGCTTTCACATGCGTACGTGCGGATGCACCGAACACTTGTGCCGCACCCTTTACCACGCGGGCTTGACCATTGATCTGTTGTGCGTGCTGAAGTCGCTGCAGCAGGAATTGGCCGGGCCTCTGTTCCTGGTAGGGTTTTCTTTGGGGGGCAATGTCGTACTAAAGCTGGCAGGCGAATTGGGCGAAGACGCCGTGCGGTTGATCCGAGGGGTATGCGCCGTGTCGGCTCCGGTGGATCTTGCCCGGTGTGCGCACCGGATTGCGAAAAGAGACAACCGCTTATACGAGCGGCGGTTCGTAAGGCGCATGCGGCGCCGGCTCTCCGCGACGGGACGGTACCACAAATCCGATTTTGCGCGGTTGCGCTCTGTAATGGAGATCGACGACCATATTACGGCTCCCTCCTTCGGCTTCGGCACCGCCACCAATTACTATCGGACTCAATCAGCCGCCCGGTACCTGGATGCAATTCGCGTGCCGGCGCTGTTGATCCACGCCAAGGACGATACGTTGGCGCCCTTCGAAGCGGGTGAGGCCGAAACGGTCCGCCGCAATCCGCAAATCGAACTGCACTTGACGGAGCACGGAGGCCATCTCGGCTTTCTCGGCCGCAAACCGCATCGCTTCTGGCTGGACGAAACGATCATGGAGTGGATTCTACGGGTCCGATCACAATGAAGCAGCAGACCCCTTCTCTGCTGCGCACGGCACAATGGCTTAGCTTCGGGTCGGCGGCGGCGATTCTTTTCTCGATCGCGATTTCGCAAATCCTTCTGGCTCTGGCGATGGCAGCCCTGCTGATTTCGGGGGAGAGGCTGCGCTTGCCGCCTCTAAAATTGCCGCTGGCCTTGTTTCTGCTGGGAACCCTGGTCTCATGGGCCTTCTCCGGTGATCTTACGGCCGGACTGCCACAGATTCGCAAGTTTTATGTCTTTCTGGAATTACTGGTCGTATATTCCACGCTGCGCGACGCAGTGTGGCTGCGGCGCCTGTGTCTCTCGTGGGCCGGAATTGGGGGATTGATTGCTCTTCGCGGGTTTGTCCAGTTTGGCGCGAAGGTCAAGGAGGCCCATGACCTGGGTCTCAACTTCTACGATTACTACGCCCCGGCCGAGCGCATGACTGGTTTCATGAGCCACTGGATGACCTTTTCCGGGCAGGAGATGCTGGCGCTGATCCTGCTCGGCGCATTCCTGTTTTTCGCGCCCCCAGCCAACAAGCACGTATGGCTGTGGCTCTGCGCGGCGCTGATCTCTCTGGCGCTCTTGCTGGGTTTCACGCGGAGTATCTGGCTCGCTACGGCCGCGTCGGCGATTTATCTGTTATGGTTCTATCGACGCTGGCTCGTAGCGATCGCCCCTGTAGCAGCCGTCCTGCTCTTCGTACTCTCGCCCGCGCCGATTCGCGAGCGCTTTACTTCATTGCTGCGGCCGAAACAGGGCGTCGATTCTAATGAGTTCCGGGTTGTGACGTGGCGTACGGGCGTCCGCATGATCGAGCGCCACCCTTTGTTGGGTTTAGGGCCGGAAGGCATCAAGCTGCATTTCGCCGAGTATGTTCCTCCGGACGTTACGCGCTTACCCAACGGCTGGTATGGACACCTGCACAATATCTATCTGCACTACGCGGCCGAACGCGGCATTCCTACGATGCTGGCGCTGTTGTGGCTGCTGTTCCAGGCTCTCCACGATTTCTGGCGAGGCTTGCGCACACTGCCTGCCGGACGGAGTGATCCTCGATTTCTGCTCCATGGGGGAATAGCTGTTGTCCTGGCTGTTATGGTAGCGGGCTTTTTCGAGCTGAACCTCGGCGACACAGAGGTGTTGACTATGTTCCTGGTGGTGATCGCTTGCGGGTATCTGGCACTTGATAAGGACGTGGTGGCAGCCTCGGAGTGACCCGGCAGATCAATTGCCGGTTTGAACGATCGCGGTGCGCGCTTCCGTGGGCAGCGGAATGCATCTGCCGTAGAGGCAGATATGATCGTAGGCCCACATTTTGATCACGGCCGGCAGTCGTCTTCGGCTTGCGAGGAATTCCCGCTCCCATGGCCAGCCCGGGTTGAACAGCCCCATCAGGTAGCCGCAGTCAGCGGAGTTCCAGGCCAGTTCGTTGAATGGGTATGCGGCGCAACGGGAAACCAAGTCGACGTTATGGTCGATCCCGCCAAATTGAAATCCTTCGCAGAGGAACGAAGTGAATCCCGATCCGTTCTTCTGCTTCCAGGCCGGAGGCAGATTTACATACCAGTTCAGCCGTTTTGTTTCGGGGAGGTTCACATCCAATGGCCAAAGCAGTTCAAACACGGCGTTGGGGTGTTTGGACAAAACGTAGCTTTGAATCCCTTGGACATAGTTTGCCAGGCGTGCGCGCAGGAAGTTCGCATCTACTGAAGCATTCACCGCGGGATTGTCATTTGGCGTGAGAAAGTGCGCCAGCGCGCGCCCGTATGCTGTTTGAAAAGCGCCCTGGGTGTCGGCGTCGTAATAGGCCATCCCTGATGGATTCGCATTAAACCACCAGAGGATCTCCCCAAACTGCAGTCGCGCCGTCAAGCCGGCTGACTCCATCAGTCCCGCCATCGCCTCGTACGCGGATTGCATGTAGTTCAGCACCGCTTGTGAGAACGCGCACTGGGAACTGTAGAGCGATTGAAAGCCCGTCGCGGTGGCCACCGGAGTGTTGTCCCAGAATCGCTGATACCACACCGCGGCCGGCGGATTGTCCGGCGCTTGCACCAACTCTTGAGAGAACGAAACTATCGCTTGCATGCCGGCTGCCCGCAAAGTCGCAAAGAAATCCGCGTGCCAGTCACGAAATGCGCGATTAAAGATCGGGCTGGCGTTGGCGTCAATTTGCCAGGCAGGCGCGACACCACCGCTCAGCGAACCGCCTATTACACTTGCCCCGCCCGAAGCAGTACACGTGAAAGCAAAGTTCGCGGACCGGCAGTAAATGCGTAGTGTGCCGTTGCCATCTGTGTCCGCCCAGACGCCCGAAGCGGCTTCGTTGATGAAATAGGCGAAATGCGCGGCCACAGTCTGCGGCGTGTCTGCCGGAAAGACCGATTTTCCGATCGTCCATCCGCCAATATTCACGAAAGCGTCGGCCGTCGCGTTACACGCAATTCGGGCGCTGGGAATGTTGCCGCCCACAGCTACTGCCTGTTTCCACCAGAAGACTCCGGCGTAGTGATCGATGTTCCCCACTAATCCACTCTTCTGAATCGCCCAGACTAACCGCTCCGGAGAGCACTTATAGGCGTGATCGGTATCGAAGTCCGTCGCGACCGCCACATCGTCTCGGACCGCCGGAGCATCCGGGACGTCACTGGCAACCACACATTCCACGAAATCAAAGTAGTAGTAAGTACCCTGGCTCAACGGATTCCGATCGCTGCGAATCCGGACCTGCAGACTATGCTGTCCGGCCGCTACGCCAGCGTATACTTTGCGGCGGATCCGGGATTGCGCCTGCGCACTCGGCCGATAGCAATCGATAGGAGCAGTGGCCGCAACGCCATCCAGAAGGACGTCCACCTTTCCGCAATCGAAATCGAGCCGCGTTCCGATGTAGATATCGTGCGCCTGACCGCAATGCGTGGCTACGGTCGCGGCCGCTCCCGGTTGCGCCGCTCGCAAGGCACGCCCCTGACTGAAGACGCCTTTCTCTTCGGGTGCCGGCTCCCAATATCCGGAAAACTTGACCCAATCGCTGTCTTCCTCAATGCGCACCGAGTTGGGCCCCGCCACTCTCAGTCTTCGCGTTCCCAGGGTATCGGTTACCATCCAGTTGGACACGACGACGCGCCATTCCGAGCTGGTGTTAGGGCATCCATTGGGAAGCGCCGGCGCAAACGTCAGCCACAGCTTTTGCAAGTCGAGCCAGCCCAGCGCAGAGAAGTCCACGCGTACGTGCCAAGGCACGTTATCCGAGCTTCCTCCGCTGAGCTGTACTGCGGCGGGTGTAAATAAGAGGTTCGGATTCTTGTGCAGTTCGTAGAGCGTGACCATGTTGCCGTCAGTCCCGGGCTCCGCCACGATCGTGATTTGATTGGTTGATGCGGCCGCGGAAAGCGCGACGGGCCCGTTGGCGGTCCAGTCTGTGCCGTTGATTTGAGCGGCTAGAGCCGAGCAGATTTCCGCGGTGCCTTCATCGCCGGCGGCAACGTAATCGAATGCAAGATTCTGATACCACAACGTGACCCGATCGTAGGGGGCGATCGCTCCACCGGTATTCAGAGTGAACGTCCCTGTTGCTCCCGGCCTTCCGAGTGGACCGGTCGCGAGTCCCTGAAGGAGAGGTTTCCGGACATTAGTTCCGTCTGTCAGTGTGGCGTTGATCGAGGCACAATCTGTCCATGCCGGCTTCCTCGATTCGAACGGAAAAATTCCTTCGAAGGTCACATCGAAGTCGAGACACAGTCCGGTGAAGTTTCCGTCCGGCAGGTAGGACCATCGCGGGTGACCAAAGAAATCGTCCCGATCCCATAGCACGAGCACGGCAAAATCGGCGGCGTCGCGAAAAACCCCGGAAACCGTGAATCCGGTTTCGGACGCTCCCCACAAGGCGGCGCCGGCGCCGTATGCGCTCGCGCCCTGCAGATGCAGCGTTCGATGCGGTTGGAGCTTATTGATGACGGAGTCCAGTGGTTGATTCCCTAAAGGGCTGAGGTCACTCATAACAGTTACAGTCTCAGTGTCGCGGTCAACCGCTGACCTGGATAACTGCTGCCGACGCCGGTGATATCCAGCGTGATCGCCTGGCCCGCCTGAATCACGATACCTTCCACGCTCGGTTCAGTGGTCATGT
>PSRJ01000078.1 GCA_003175985.1 Terriglobia bacterium | reverse complement strand
GATCTGTCCTGAGTGACTCCGTTGGCCGGTTTTGAAGTGACCACATATGGCCGGTTTTGAGGTGACCGCTGAGGCGCTCCAGTCCGAGATTCAGGAAGTCCTGGGGCCACTGCCCGCCGCGGCCGAGGTTGAAAGGCGCCGGTCCGTTATCCAGGTTTTTCGCATAGGTATAGGAAACGAGAAAACTGATCGACTCCTGCCAGCGCTGCTTCATTTTAAGCTGCAGCGCGTGATAGGCGCTATTACCCTCCGAGAAGAGCGCGTAGATCTTCCCCAGGTCCTTTGAGATCCGCTTTCCCAGATTCAGGTCACCTACGGCATAGGGCAGTTTGTGGCTGAGCCCGCCGGCATAGCCCGTCTCGAGCATCAATCCGGAAGTGATCGCGTGCTGGATTGTGAAATTGAACGCCTGCGAATACCCCGTGCGGATATTTGGATCTATATAATAGACGCTCTGGCTGGTGGCGTTCGGAATCGTGCTCATTGAGATGGACGAGGTTCCAGGTGAAATCGGCACAGTGACTGGCCGTGTGACTCCCGTGTCGAGAGGGTAGGCGACGGGTGCGCCGGGATTGTTTAGAAATATCTGTTGATAGAAGAAAGGATAGTTCTTGGTCAGGACGTCACTGCGAGCGCTGTTCTCGGGCGAATAGTAGATTCCGAATCCCGTGCGCAGCACGGTATTCGGAAAGGCTTGCCATGCGAAGCCGAAGCGCGGCGAGAAGTTGTTTCGATCGGGTCGCACCAGAGCGGCGGAATTGCCGCCGGCTCCAGCGATCAGCATCCTGCCGGACTGGGGATCGAAGTTTGCGGCGTGGTTGCGAGTCTCATGGTAGGGATCCTGGTATTCGTAACGTACGCCGTAATTCAGGCTCAGTCTGGACTTGAGCCGCCATGTGTCTTGCCAGAAAGCATGATGTTCGTAGGAAGCAGTCTTGGGAGTCGTAAGCTGAAGCCCTAACGCAACATAGCCGGGAATACCCAGAAGAAGATCGGCGATCTCGCTGCCGCCGTTGCCGTAATAGGCATCCCTGTCAAAGTAACTGTAAGTGGGGTCGCTGGTCAGGCTGGCATACGCGCCATAGTAGTATTGATAACCCGTGGGAAACAGCGAAAAACTGGGGTTTGCTGCCAGGCGGCGATATTCATAACCAAACTTAAGACTGTGATTCCCCCGGTTCCAGTTGTAAGCATCGGACAGGCTGATGTTGCTGTCACGGAAATGAAGAGGTTTATACGTCGAACCACCTGTCAAGGCGCCGAACCCAAGATAGATTTGCGGAAGCCCTTGTGTGGAGGGGAATCCGCTGAGGTTGACACCGCCAATCCCGAGTTCCGTGGCTACGTGGCCATTCAATAGGCTGTTCTGCGCCAGCGGAGTGCGGACGAAAGCCAGCCGGATATCATTGGTTTGCGTGGAACTCACGACGCGCGTGTAGGCGATGGCGGCGCTGTGATTCGAGGAATCGGTCCGATCAGCCAAGTCGGCGCCGCCGCCACCCGCGATTGGAATAGCGCCTGCGAACGGGTCTCCCGCGAGGCTGCGAAAGTCGACAACGTCATAGGTAACGCTGAGGCGGTCGCGTTCGCTGAAGGCCTGATCCAGGCGCAGGTCGCCCGTATCGGATGCGAAGCGGTAGGGCTGCGAGACTGCAAAATTGTTGAACCAGCCATTGAAGATCCCGGGCGCGTTCGGCCGTGGGAAGAGTTCCTGCAGGACCTGAAGGCCCGCCCGGCTCACACGACTGGCCGGGATAACGTTGCCAGGAAACGGGCTCGAATAGTAGTTGGCTCTGTAAAACTCCGGATCGAAGATGGGGATCTGCTTGCCCGTGTAGGGGTCGCGCAAACCGGATAAGTCTACGCTGCCGCCCGGCAAAATGCTGACCATCCCGGCAGGAACCGTGGTGTCGAGATAGGAAAAGACATCGCGCTGGCGGCGAGCTTCATACGAAACAAAGAAGAAGGTGCGGTTCCTGCGCAACGGCCCTCCGAGCGAAGCCCCGAAATCATTTTCTTTCAGGCGGGAAGGCTCGGTGGCGAAGAACGTACGCGCGGTAGTCGCAGGGCGTCGAAGGAATTCATATATGCCGCCATGGAATTCATTGGAGCCGGATTTGGTCAAGACCGCAATCACGCCACCGGCGGCCCTGCCGAATTCCGCGGCATAGCTCGAAGTCAGAGTCTTAAACTCAGCGACTGCCTCCACACTCGGCCGGACATTGGTGTCATTGTTTCGATTGCCCGTGACTTCCACTCCATTTACGACGATAGAATTGGCAAACTCTCTCTGACCGTTAATAGAATAGTTGGCGTTGTTCCCACCCGCCCCGGACGTGACCCCCGGGACTAACAAGGTCAAATCGAGAAAGTCTCTTCCGAGGAGGGGCAGATCGAGAATCTGTTTCGATTCGATGATCTCACCGGTTTCGGTGCTTTGCATTGGCAGAATGGCAGGCATCGCAGGCACGAGAACATTCTGGGCGAGCACATCCAGCTCGAGGGAGACATCGAGATGAAGTTGCTGATCGATATGCATCTCGATGTTATCGCGAGCAGTTGTCCGGAAACCTGTCTTACTGAATTCGACTCGATAACGGCCTGGGGGCAGGCCCGAAATCATGAAGGCCCCGGCGGAGCTGGTGCGTGTAGTGAATGACAGTCTGGTGCTCAGGTTGGTCGCCGTTATTTTCACATCCGGCACTCTGGCTTCGGCCGGATCGGAAACCCAACCGAGGAATGCGCCAGAAGTTGCCTGAGAGTTGAGGGGGACCGGCTGCAAAAGAGCGGCGGTGAGAAGCAGTGCGGACCGGAAATTATGCCCCATAGCCCTGTCTCCCGGTAGCAGCTTCCCGGATCACCTCCAACTGAAATGCAGGAGCGCGGGCGAAAGCGGCTGCAGCCGGGATCCAGAGATACCAGGTCAGGGAGTTCCAGGGCCACGGCAAATAGCCGTAATTGGCCGCCCACATCCCGACGTCGCCGAGCGCGGTCAGGAACACGCCTGCAGCGTATGCCTTCCAACAACGGGCAATGTGTCCCGCCGCCATTTGCTGCGTGCAGCGGAGCAGAAGCAGTGCTTCGGCCAACAGGAGCCATAGCAAGAGATCGGTAGGCCAACCGAAGACCTCCCAAATGTCCGGGCTTTTCCCGGCGCGCATGGCGGAAACAACATCCATCACATTGCGTGCCAAATATGCGCCGAAGCCCGCCAGGATGACCCAGTCGATGGGCGCGAGCCTGGCCGGCAACCCCGCTCGCCGGTATGCCCGCAACGCGAAGGAAAGACCGGCCGCGAGCAGAGCAAAGCGGAATGGCCCGCCCATGAGAAGCCCGATAGACCGGGCCAACGTAACGGCGTCGCCTTCCAGCCTAAGGGGATTCAGGCGTGATGGAACGCCGAACACTTGTGAATAGAGCGAACCGAGAAGCTGAAATCCCGCGGAACCCGCGATCAGCATCCACCCCGGGCGCAACAAATCGCCGGGTGAGAAGCGGGACATCGCGTAAATGCTCAGCCAGACCTCCATGAGTCCGAGCCAGACTATCACCAGTGCGGCCGGGAGCTGGAAAAACTCAACCACCCAGGCAATGTCCCCGGTGATCCGCCAGGCGGCGAAGGCCACGATGCCAACGGCCAAATATCCGGACGTAATCCAGCCGATCAGGGAAGCATGAGTGAGGGGCAAGTCCCGGAGCCGATCCCAGAAGGCCGGCGCCAGATCAGTCATCTGCGGGCGCACTTGTTTATGTTCGCATGATGACCCGATCAATGATCCGGTTCACGAGTGAAGCCGCGGCGGACTTGCCGAGAAACAGGCCCAGAACGGGCTCGATGGTGGAAAGCAGGTTCTCTCCGCTATCCTCGACCGCGCGTAAAATTCGCTTAGCAGCGGCGGCTCCCACATAGGGCGCCAATTCGGAAACGACCCGTAGTTTAAGGACATCTCCATGTGCATCAAGTTGCAGACGCGCCGCTTCCCACTTGCGCAGGTTCTCCCGGAAAGTAGACGCTTCCCGCCGGCCGATTTTGGTCTCTGCCCTGGCATCTCGTAACCGTTGTTCGTCCATGCGGCATTGGGAACAGACATGCAAATGCGCTGCGACGGCCTCGTTTTGTTGAGCCGGCAGGTCCCCATCCAGATATTGAAGAAGTGCCTCCAGATCCGGGTGTTTGGCCATTGCTTTCCGGTATTATCCCTAGGTTACTCCACTGAAGAGACTCTGCGAGACAAGGCAGGAAAAATTCAGGACTCGTAAAGAAATAGAGCCTCAGGACCGTCTTACGAAGATCCTAACGATCGGCAGTATTGCATCGCCCCCGCGCCTGTTGAAACCTGATCTTAGCGGGAAAGGTGCATCTCCGCGCCGGAGGCAGAACTATGAAGGAGCGCGCACGTAGATCGGACGGACGAAAAGGACAGCTTCTAATCATGGCAACCCTGGTTCTGGTTCCAATGGTTGGGTTGCTCGGCCTGGTGACCGATTTCGGCTACATGCGTTTCATCAAAATGTCGGCTCAGACGGCAGCCGAAAGCGCGGCACAAGCAGCCATGATCGCTTTTCACTCTCAGGTGGGCGGCTCTAACTACACCTGTGGTGGCGCCGTGGTTTGCGCCGACAATGCGACTAATTGCGCAGCCGATATTCAAACGCCAAGTAATGCCATCGACCGCGGCTGCATGTACGCCCAGCAGCATGGATTTAAGACGAGCGGAAACCAGAAGGTTACGTATCAGACCGGCGTCAACAGCGTGCCGCCGACTGCGACGGGAACGGGGAGCGCCGCGTATTGGGTGACGTACCGCGCGGTACAGAAAGTACCCCAACTCTTCTCGGCGATAATGGGAAACCCGACGGGACTGGTGGCGGCCCGTTCCACGGCCGCTCTAGCCGGGGCAAACGACTGCATCTACGCGCTGGATCCCGCCGCCCAAGGGGCGGTTTCCGTTGGCGGCACCGCGAGCCTGGTTTCGAGCTGCGGCCTCTATGTCGACAGCAACAACGCCTGCGCCGTTCAAACCAATGGCAACGGCGCCCAATTGCAGGCGCCCGAATACGACGTTGTGGGCAACACCTGTACGCAGAACCCGTTATCGCCATCTCCGAACACGGGCGTTGCACCCACATCCGACCCGCTTTCCAATTTGCCGGTGCCTGCGTCGCCTACGTACCACTGCGATTATTGGAATTACAATATGCCGAACCAGCAGAATGTTAGTCTGTCACCGGGGACATACTGCGGCGGCATCAACGTGCAGAATAACAACGTCACGTTCTCCTCGGGCAACTACATTCTGGTGGGCGGCGGACTAACTACGCAAAGCGCCAATTCTCATATTTCGGGCACGGGCGTGATGTTCTACAACACTTACGGTCAAACAGACCATGGTAACCAAAGCCTTTCCTATTCGCCCATCAATATCAATGCGACTTCGACGGTCAATCTGACGGCGCCTACCACGGGCACGTATGCGGGGATTCTGTTTTTCGACGATCGCAACGCGCCAAGCGGCACATCGGATTCGTATGGCGGTGGGAGCAGCGCGGTTTACCAGGGCACCATTTACGCCAAGAAAGCAACGATCACGCTCTATGGGAATTCGAGCGTCAACTCGAAATATACGATCATTGTGGCCGACAAGATCAGCCTGGTCGGCACCAGCGGAATCAGCAACGATTATTCCTCACTGCCGAACGGGTCGCCCATTCAGCAGGTGGTGCTTCTCGAGTAGGCAGCCCGCGCAAGCGAGTTTCTGTGGTTAGTACTGGATCGCCTCGGTGGAAGACGCAGAAAGGTTGAATGTTTGAGAGTCGTTGATGGGGCGCCCATCCCCGACCCAGAATATGGCCAGGACCGTGCGGAACGGATAGTTCAACGAGATTTTCACATTCTGGCCGACTGAATTCGCCCCAGTGGGTGGCCACGTGGTGTTATTGGTCGATAGCGTAGACATCGTGCCGCTGGTCGCGCTACCGCTCGCCGGCGTAAGTGTCACAGTCGTGGCTGTGGGGTCCAGGCCCGGACCGGCCGATTTGATCAGGCTGGTGATCTGACCGATTGTCACCTGGCATGTGTTCGGAGTGGCACAGCTCTTGCCGTGTACAATGGCATAGCGCGTGCCCTCGCGAACGGCATAGGCCAAGGTCTGATAGGTCCACATGCCGCGCGCCATCTCGAAAAAGGAGATGATGATGAAGATCATGGCGATCCCCACGAGTACGAACTCGAGGATTGAACCACCCTTCTGACTGGATCGTCTTCCGGCCATCACGGTCTTACCCTCATCTGCACGGTGCGTGTCACGTTCAGCTTACCCATCAGGAGTCCGGGAATCGGCACCAGGTTGTTTCCAGAGTAAGTGACTGAGACATTTGTCGCCGGATTTCCATCAGGGCCGGTGACGGAAGTCGCTTGCACCGTGAGTGGGGAACTGTCGCAGTTGTTCACGCCACTCATGTTGGGAAGCATGGCGAGCTCCGCGAGGATCCTGGTGCAGGCGCCCGCTGAGTCGGCGGCTACCGTGGAACTCTTTGACGTGTATTCCGCCGCCACGCGAGCCGCGTTTTCCACGGAAATCAGGGAATAGGTATAAAACCCCATGTCGAAGGCGCCTACGAAGAGGAAAAAGATCCACGGAAACATGAGCGAGAGCTCGATGACCGAAGTGCCGCTCTCTCTGCGGCTCCGGCGAAGAATTCGCGAATCTCGCATGAGAAGGCCTCCCCGTCCAGCGTTGCAGAAAGTCGACGAGAGCGGCAATACTTCGGTTGGTTATTACTGCTATCAGGAATAGACGGCACCGGCGGCCAGTTTCTTTACGTGGCTGGCCCGAAATGCAAAGAATTAACCAAAGATAAGGTCTGCCGGTTCCTCATCGGGTTACCCCCCGAGCGCTTCGACCGCTTTTCGAATCACCGGGTCGCGTTGCGACTCGATCTCGTCGCCTTTCTCCACGCCGAACGCCTGGTTGAAGATCTCGGTTTTCAGGCGATTCTCGACGAACTCACGTTCGACGACCCACTCGGCGACTCCCGGCTGAATCCGGCGTTCGGAGAGGTAGCTGCGAAATTCATCGAGCATTTCGGGATTGACCTCGAACTCGTCGGTCACTTTTTGTTTGGAAAGGTACTCGGTGGCGAAATTGGTGAACGATCCGGAAGCTTCGAGAGCCGCGCGCAGGCGGTTCATAGCTGGAGGAAAGACGGTGACATCGGGTTGAATCCCGCCGCCGCCGGAGACCTCGCGGCCCTTGTCGGTATGGAACTTCCGGCTGCCGTTGGGATGCGCAGTGGCTCCCGCAAGTTCGAACCGGGCGGCGTCGAGAGGCTTTTGAATCGAGCGGCCGCTGGGTGTGTAGTATAAGGCCGTGGTCAGCGCCAGCCCGGTGCCCTCGCTCATCGGAAACACGCTCTGCACCAGCCCCTTACCGAAACTCGATTGGCCCAAAATCGTGGCCCGGTCATGATCCTGCAAGGCTCCGGAAACGATCTCGGACGCGCTGGCGGTTCTCTCATTGATCAGGACGGCCAATTTGAACCGGTAGGGCTTTGCGTTCTCGGGAACGGCTTCACTGTGTTCGGTAACGTTGCGGCCGCGCACGGTAAGAATTTTCTGGCCCGGCTCCAGGAATAGCGACGCCGTCTGGAGGGCGGCAGTCATGAGCCCGCCCGGGTTGTTGCGCAGGTCCAAGACCAATCCGCTCAATTGCTCCCCTCCCAGTTTCTCGATGGCGTCATGAATCAGTTGCGCGGTACTCTCTTCGAAGCTGGCGACGCGAATATAGCCGACGCCCGCCGCCACGAAAAACGCGCGATCCACACTGGGCGCCTGTAGCTCCTCGGGAGTCAGGGTGAAGTGCAGAATGCCCGCCGATCCCGGACGCTTCACATCGAGCTGCGCCTGGTTCTGCCTGGCTTGAGTCAGCAACTCGGTAAGCTGTTCGAGATCCAACTGCGCGACGACGTACCCATTGATGGCGAGGATCTCGTCTCCGGGGCTCAAGCCCGATTTTGCCGAGGGAGTGGCGGGGAGGGTTTGCAGCACGATAATCCGGCCCGGCAGGATGGAAACGACGGTGCCGAAGCCCTTTTGCGTCGAGGTCTCCAGCTTCCGGAGTTGATCGAACTGGCCGGGATCGAAGAACACGGAGTGCGGGTCGAGTTTACGGAGGAGTCCCGGGATCGCACCCTGGTAAAAGGCCTGCTCGGAGCTGATCGGGTCGGCGGCGTTCGCTTCCACGGCGGCGTAGGCGCCGATGACACTCCTCATCTGCGATTCCAGCTCATCGGCGGCCGGCAGCGCGGAGACACAGACGAGCAGAGCTGCGGTGAGGCGCAACATCAATCAGGCCAGATTTCGTTGATATCGGCCAGAATGGCAGAACGGCGCCGCTCGCCCTCTTCGAGTAGAAGAATTTCAACCGTACGCGCTTCCGGGCTCACCAGCCATACTTCTCCGATACCGATGCTTTCATAATCCCGGACCTTCCGGGTGTGGGGGACCGTCGCCATACCGCTGTGCCTATTCTATCGCGTGAAGTTTGCGGGTATAATACGGCCGGGGCTAGGAGAACGCCTCATGGGCAGAATTGCAATCGCGGGAATCTTATGGCTGCTTTCGGCTCCATTGTGCGCCCAATGGCTCAGCGATCCCACGCCACAAATTCCCCGCACAGCCGACGGCAGGCCGAATCTAACCGCTCCTGCGCCACGGACGCCCGATGGTAAGCCAGATCTCTCGGGGCTGTGGCGTCCCCAGGAAAATCCGTATCGGTTCGACGTGATACAAGATCTGCGGGATGAAAGCATCTTCCGGCCGGCGGCGGAGGCCCTCTTCCTGAAGCGGGTTGCGGATTTCAGACGGGACGATCCTGTTACGAATTGCCTGCCGGGTGGCCCTTCGGAGATGCTTAACACGATGTACCGGATTATCCAGTCCCCAACCGTGGTAGGGCTGCTTTATGAGAGTGGCACGGGGCGCTATCGGCAAATCTACACAGATGGGCGCAAATTGCCCAAAGATCCGAACCCTACCTGGTTAGGGTACTCGGCCGGTCACTGGGAGGGCGATACGCTCGTCGTTGAGAGCGCCGGATTCAATGACCGTAGCTGGCTTGATCGAGCGGGCCACCCTCATTCCGAAGCGCTGCGGGTAACCGAAAAATTCCGGCGGGTCGATTTCGGGCACATGCAGTTTCAGATCACGTTCGATGACCCGGAAACCCTGACCAAGCCTCTGAGCATCGCGCTCGCGGTGAACTACGCACCCGATACGGACATGCTGGAAAATGTCTGTAACGAAAGCGGCTGGGACAAGGCTCGCCTCGTTTCCACAGCGAATACAGGCATAAAGCTGAGTTCCCCGGTTCTCGACAAGTATGTAGGGTCGTACGAGTTTCGTGAGGGCTCTCCGCAAGTCATGGGTTTTATGGGCAGGTCTCAAACCGTCACGTTAATCGACGGCCGGATTTATTTGAATGCTCTTCCTCTCGTCCCGCAATCGGAGACAAGGTTTGAATCCACCGGCGCGGACGCTGAATTCGTCATGGATGCGAAGGGTAAAGTGGTACGTTTGATTCTCAGCCAGACCGAGGGCGACGCGACATACGATCGCAAACGGTAGTTTATCGACCGCGTCAGCAAGTGGTCGTATTTAGCGCGTGAACTTCGTGGCCTTTTTCCTTCGGTCGCGCTCCAGTGCAAGTTCAATCAACTGGTCAATCAACACCGGAAATGGAATGCCGCTATATTCCCACATCTTGGGATACATGCTGATCGAGGTGAATCCGGGAATTGTATTGATCTCGTTGATATATAGGCGGCCCGTGGCTTCTTCCAGCAGGAAGTCGACGCGCGCCATCCCCTCGCATTCCACGGCACGATAACACTCCACGGCGAGACGGCGTAGTTCGGCGGTGGTCTTTTCGGGGAGATCGGCGGGGACTTTGGTTTGCGCCTGGTCGAGCAGGTACTTGTCTTCGTAATCGTAGAAATCGCGGGACGGCAGGATTTCACATGGCAGTGAGGCCAGGGGCGCCGCATTGCCGAGGACCGCGCACTCGAGCTCGCGTCCGGTGATGCCGCGTTCCACAATAATCTTCCGATCGTACTCGGCCGCCAGAAGAAGGGCTTTTTCCAATTCCTCACGGTTCCGAACCTTGGAGATGCCCACCGAGGAACCCAGGTTCGCCGGCTTCACGAACATAGGGAACGGCAGCCGGTTCAGGATGACGTCCAAATCCGGCTCTTCTCGCGTGACGGTCACGTAGTCGACAACCGGCAACATCCGTTCCGCACAGACACGTTTCATGATCTCCTTGTCCATGGAGACCGAGGATGCCAGCACACCGGCGCCGACGTACGGAAGGCCGGCCAGCTCCAACAGGCCCTGGATGGTGCCATCCTCGCCGAACGTGCCGTGAAGCACGGGAAAGACCACGTCGATTTCCGGCTGCGCCATCGGTTCCGGCAGGATGGGGCGTGGACTCCACTTGCCCTCTTTGTCGATAAAGTACTCTATCGTCTCGTACTTGGAAGGATCCATCCGCTCCATAATGGCCCTGGCGGAACGGATGGAAATCTCGTGTTCGCCGCTGCGGCCCCCGTAAAGAATGGCGACACGCAACTTCATAAGATCCGCTTTCCCAAGCCAGACATCACCAATTCCACGGCGAGATCGGCCGTGCGGTTGACCTCATCGATCACGGGATTCACCTCGACAACTTCCATGGAGAGCACCTGCCCGGAATCACAAATCATTTCCATTGCCAAATGGGCTTCACGGTAAGTAGCGCCGCCGCGCACGGGGGTGCCGACACCGGGCGCATCCTGCGGGTCCACGAAATCCATGTCGAGAGAGACGTGGAAACCGGCGGTGCCGTCGGAGGCCAGGCGGATTGCTTCGTCCATGACCACTCGCAGCCCGCGCTCGTCGATATCGCGCATGGTGAAGGCGCGCACGCCGGATTGACGGACGTGCGGCTTCTCCAACTGATCGACATCCCGCAAGCCGACGATCACCGCATTGCGGGCCTCGACTTTCGGAGCGTATCCCAGCAGGTGAGTCAATTCCGGCGGGCCCAGGCCGACGATACAGGCCAAAGGCATGCCATGCACGTTGCCGCTCGGACTGCTTTCAGGAGTGTTCATGTCGGCGTGGGCATCGAGCCAGATAATCCCGACGTTTTGATTCCTGGCGCGATAATGCCGGGAAACGCCGCTGGCAGTTCCAATGGCGACCGAGTGGTCGCCGCCAAGAGCCAGGGGAAGATGGCCGCGCGCGAGGATCTGATCGACAGCCTCTGCGAGACGATGGCAGGTGACGGCGATCTCGGGCAGGTACTTGGCCTGGCTGTTGCCCTCGGGCGCGGTCTCCGGTTGTACCACCGCGACATTCCCCAGGTCTTCCACTGAATAGCCAAGCGCGCCGATGCGTCCCGCGAGATTGGCGACGCGCACGGCGGAGGGGCCCATATCAACGCCGCGCCGCCCTTGGCCCAGATCCAGGGGCGCGCCGATGATGGCGATGTGCGAAGGGCGCATAGAGCTAACCGCGAAGGTGCGGAGACGCGGAGAATTCAAAACTCGGCATTGCCGGGGGTTCGCGGAAATGGGATGACGTCGCGAATGTTTTTCATGCCGGTCAGGTACATCATCATGCGTTCGAAACCCATGCCAAAACCGGCGTGTTCCACTCCTCCGAATTTCCGCAGCTCCAGATACCACCAGTATGCTTCTTCATTCATGCCGGCATGATCGCGAATGCGGCTCAGCAGAACATCATGCCTCTCTTCGCGCTGGCTGCCACCGATGATTTCGCCGATGCGCGGGACCAGCACGTCCATGGCGGCGACGGTCTTCCCATCGTCGTTGCTCCGCATGTAAAACGCCTTGATTTCGCGTGGATAGTCCGTGACGATCACGGGCTTCTGGAACAGTTCCTCGGTCAGGTAGCGCTCATGCTCGCTTTGCAGGTCGGCTCCCCAGTGCGCTGGAAATTCCCAGTTCCTGCCCGATTTCTGAAGCAGACCGACCGCTTCCGTGTAGGAGATGCGCTCAAAAGGCCCGGCCAAAACTGTTTCGAGGGTCTGAAACAACTCGGAATCGTACCATTTACTGAGGAACTCCAGGTCGGGCCGGCATTCGTCCATCACTTGCCCGATCACGCTTTTGAGGAATGCTTCGGCCAGATCCTGATCGCCCTTCAGATCGCAGAAGGCCATTTCGGGCTCGATCATGTAAAACTCAGCCAGGTGTCGCGGCGTGTTGGAATTCTCTGCGCGGAAAGTAGGGCCGAACGTATACACGTTGGCGAACGCCAGCGCGAGGATTTCGGCTTCGAGTTGTCCGCTCACCGTGAGATAGGTGCGGCGCCCGAAGAAATCCTGCGTGAAGTCGGGCGCTTTGCGGGCGTGGGCCGCTTCCTCCAGGTCGAGCGCGGTCACCTGGAACATAGAGCCGGCGCCTTCGGCATCGGAGGACGAAATCACCGGGGTATGGACGTAAAGGAATCCCTGATCCTGAAAAAATTTGTGGATGGCGCGCGCCAGCACATTGCGCACACGGAATACGGCTCCGAAGGTGTTGGTGCGCGCGCGCAAATGGCCCAGCGGCCGGAGTGTTTCCAGATTGTGTTTCTTCTTCTGAAGCGGATACTCTTCGGGATTAGCGGCGCCGAGCACCACGAGTGCACGCGCTTTCAATTCGACCGCCTGGCCCTTGCCGGGAGACGCAACCAAGTCTCCCTCTACGCTCAATGCGGCACCGGTCGTGATGCGCGCGATCGCTTCCGGGGCCACCACGCCTTCATCCACCACGACCTGCAAGTCGACGGGCGAGGAGCCGTCATTCAATTGAATGAAATGGACGTTTTTGCCGTCGCGGCGCGTTTTTACCCAGCCGCGGGCGGTGACGGAGGTGCCCGGAGCTCCGCGCAGCAAGTCGCATACGTAACTGCCCGGTCCGATCACTGCTCGGCTTCCTGCTCTTCCAGACGTCTGAAGATCTCTTTGACGCTTTCCAGGGGATTGGCCAGTTCCGGGCGTTCCTTCAACTCCAGCAGCAAAGGATATTGGTCCTGCCGGCTGCGCAACAGTTGCATCGCTTTTTTCCAATCAATGGTGCCGCCTTCAGAGAGGAATGGAAACAGGTGGATGTCATCGTGCCCATTGTTGTCGTGGATGTGAGTGGAACGGATCCGCCCCTTCATGAGGTTAAATGCCGTCTCCACCCCTTCGTTCATATTGGCGTGCCCGGTGTCAAAGACGAAATTCAGACCGATATGCGTCATCTCGATGAATTGCAGGAGGCGTTCGGCGCTCGAAAGCTGATTGGGAATATTTTCGAGGAGGATTTCCACGCCGCGCTGCCGTGCAAACAGGCTTAGCTCTTCCAGGGCGCTGAAGGCGGCGTCAAATTTGCGCAAATCGAACTCCTCACCACCTACCCCGATATGCTGGATCAGGTATTTGAAGGGCACAACCTCGGCAATCTCGAGCGCGCGCTTGATTTCATCGACCATGGGGAGGCGCTTGGTTTTTACCGGCTCAGTGATGGTGATGACAGCGTGCGGACCGGAGCGGCCCCAGATTTCATCGGTGTACATCGGCGAATGCAACGAATGCAGCTTTATTTCGGAGTCGCGGAACCAGTGCCCCAGTTCGGCTACCTGGGCTTTGCTGTGATAGTTGAGGTGTTGGCGGGCGCAAAAGATCTCCACGGCCGGGATCCCTGCCTGCTCGATTCTGCTCAACAACGCCGTAGTGAGGCGGTGGTTGACAAACAGGTGGGTCGAGAGTGCGTGATTCATTCAGGGTGTCACTCGATTTTACTATGAGGGATTGGAGCCGCGACGTTTCCATTCAAACAACACGATTCCGGCGGCAACGGAAACGTTGAGCGAGGCGATTTTGCCGGCCAGGGGAATGCGCAGGAGCACATCGCAATGCCGGCGAACCTGCTCGTGCAGGCCCTTGCCTTCGGCGCCCACCACGAAGGCGCAGGGGGCATTATAGGCGGCGCGATCGTAATCCTGGGTTCCGCGTTCGTCGAGACCGTAGATCCAATAGCCGCGCTCTTTGATTTGTTCGAGGGTTCGGTTGATGTTGGTGACGCGTACCACGGCAAGATGTTCCAAGGCGCCCGCGGCGGCCTTGGCCACGACATCCGTGACGCCGGCAGCACGCCGTTCCGGGATGACCACAGCAGCGGCTCCGGCGGCGTGCGCGGTGCGGATGATCGCGCCCAGATTATGGGGGTCCTCCACTCCGTCGAGGATTACCAGGGGACCCTTTGACGCCACGGTATCCAGGTCCGCATACTTGGTGGATGCGCCGAGCGCGACCACTCCCTGATGCGCGGACGTTCCGGCCAGGCGATCGAGCGAAGCCCGCGGCTCGAAGCGGATGGGCACGTCGGCCCGACGCGCGAGATCGATGATGTTCTGCAAGCGCGGGCCTCCCGCGCCTTGCGCCACCAGCACGCGATCGAGCGGCCGGCCCATCCGCAGTGCTTCCGTGATCGGGTGAATGCCGCTCAGGACCGGCATCTACGCTTCCGGGAGGATTACCAGCCCGTTGTTGAAGCGGTTTGTGAAATTGGCCATGGCGGCCACCAGAGTGATTTCGACGATCTGTTCGTTATTGAAATGCTCAAACAGCGCGTCACGTGTATCATCGGCATCGGCCGTCCGGGTTAATTCACGGGCGTAGCGCACCGCGGCGCGTTCCGCTTCAGAGAATGCGTGATCCTGCTCGGTCTGCAGCGCTCGCAGCTCGTCTTCGGTGATGCCGGCCTTCTTGCCGCTGGCGGTATGGGCGGCGGTGCAATAGGCGCATTCGTTGGCGAAGGAGCAGGCCAGGTAAACGAGTTCTTTGGTCCGATGGTCCACCGAGCCGGCGCCCGTGACCGCGCGGTAGAAGGGCACGAATGCCTTGAGAACCTCGGGGCGGTTCGCCATCGTGCGGAAGAAGTGATTGGCGCGTTTCGTTTTGCTCTCGAGTCCGGCCAGAAACTCGTCCTGCTGCGGATCTACCATTTTGATCGCTGTTGCCATAGCCACCAGTATAGGCGCGGCCCGCTTCGGGGTTAGTGGGATTCCGAACGGTATCCGCGATCCGAGAAGGCGCGGATGAAGTCGCGGTCGCCTTCTACAAAATCGAAACTTGGCAGCCGGCGCCGCGGCACCCACTGTATGTCGTGAAAAACGAGGTTGGCGGGCTGGCCGGCAAAGGTGCGCACCTGGTAGAAGATCAACAGAATCGGATCCTTGCCCGGATATGTGAACTGGTAGCGTGCGATCTCATCGCCGGCAGCCTGCAGGATACCCAGCTCCTCTTCCAATTCACGGGCGAGCGCCTGTTCGGGCGACTCCCCGATTTCCACTTTGCCTCCCGGAAACTCCCACTTTAAAGGATGCGATTGTTCGGGCTGCCGCTGGCCGATAAGAACCCCCTCGGGGCTCTCGATAATGGCCGCCACCACCTGGACCATTTTCATATTGGAGCATACAGATGTGTAGGCTCACACCAGGCTGGGGCTGTAGTGATTTCGCCGGGTTTCGGGTCTTTGATTCAGAAATCCCCTGTTAGTGATACGCCTTCATATACTGTCCCTTTTTGTTTCCCTTTCGGCGGGAGCGCTCTCCACCCAAGTCCCGATTCCGCGCGCCAATGTGGAAATTGACGCCGTCCGATCCAGCGATGGCTCTCGACGGCTGTAGGTATCAGCTACGGGTTCGGAAGGGTTCGCTAGATTGCTGCTCTAAGTCCGGCCTGCGAGAATCCCGATTCTAGGCTACGATGGTCCCATGCGATTGATCGCGTGTGTGCCCGTCGTCCTTTTCTTTGCGTTTCTGGTTTCTGCTCAAGGCCCGCCTGCCGCGCCTGCGCCGCGGCCAATGACCTTAGTTATACCCGGATTTCCCGACGGAGGTCAGATTCCCGTTACGTTTAGTCAGGCCGCTCCGGGTGTTGCCCCCGGCCAGGGTACATCGCCGGCGATGAACTGGGCCAGCGTGCCATCGGGCACACAAAGCTTTTTTCTTCACATGCACGACTTGGATCTCGCCCGCAATAAGACTACTGACGATCAAGCGCACTGGGTTCTCTGGAACATTCCGGCGACCGCGACCGGCTTACCCGAAGGCGTACCCCAGGGCTCGCAATTGCCCGATGGCAGCTTTCAGATTAGCGCCACCGGGCCTATGTACCGCGGACCGGGAGCCGCCGCGAACGGCCCGTTTCACCACTACATCTTTGAACTCTACGCGCTGGACACCAAGCTGGACGTGAAACCATCGGGCGATGCTTTCGAAACGCGCGCTAACGTGATGAAAGCGATTCAGGGTCATATTCTGGCGAAAGCGGTCTACGGGGGCCTGTTCCGCCGGCCGCAGTAATCACCACCAAGACCGATAGACTATAGCTACGTTCCGTCGCCGCGTCTGCATCACGTGTTAGCATGAAGTTTCCTTACTATCTTGATCAAAGCCGTCAAAGGGACCAGGGACTTATTGCCTCCAGCCACCGCCGTTTGGAACCGTGTCGAGGAGGCTGCGCGCACCGTTTTCCGGGCCTATAACTACCACGAAATCCGCACGCCCATTCTCGAAGAGACGCAGTTGTTTGCCCGCGCCGTCGGCCAGGAAACCGACATCGTCACCAAAGAGATGTACACCTTCGAGGATCGCGACGGCAGTTCGCTCACCCTCCGGCCGGAGAACACCGCTTCCGTAATCCGGGCGTATATCGAACATCGTCTCGACCAGCGCCCCGGGGTACAGAAGCTCTACTACATTGGCCCCATGTTCCGCCGCGAACGGCCGCAGAAGGGACGATACCGGCAGTTTTACCAGATCGGTGCGGAAGCCATCGGTTCGGAATCGCCCATGGTGGATGCGGAAGTCATCGCCATGGTGATCCGCGTTCTGGAGCGCGCCGGGCTTACCGGCTTCCAATTGCTCCTCAACTCTGTAGGCGATGCCAATTGCCGGCCGCAATACATCGAGCGGCTGCGCGAGCGGCTGAAATCGGTGGCTCCGCAAATGTGCGGCGATTGCCAAAGACGCGCCGAAACCAATCCCCTGCGTGTGCTCGATTGCAAAGTGGAAGCTGACCAGCCGATCATCGAGAAACTGCCCGCAATCATCGATCACCTGTGCGGACCCTGCCGCGAGCATTTCGAAACCGTAAAGCAGCATTTGTGTGACCTCGGTATTGCGTACGAAGTGCGCCCGCGCCTGGTGCGCGGGCTCGATTACTACATGCGTACCACGTTCGAAGTCGTTCACGGCTCTTTGGGTGCGCAAAACTCGGTGTTGGGCGGCGGCCGCTACGACGGGCTTGCCGAATCGCTCGGCTCCAAGGTTCACTCGCCCGGCATCGGATTTTCCATCGGGGAAGACCGTTTAGTGATGAGCGTCGAACAGGCGCAGACCGGTCCACCGCTCGACCTGTTCATCGCCCCCTTGGGCGGCCCGGCAGCGCGCCACGCCGCGGTCCTGGCGCGGGATCTCCGCGATTCCGGGTTTTCGGTGGAAGTGGGAGAAGGCAAACTCAAACGTGTGATGGAACTGGCCAACAAGATGGGAGCGCGGTTCACATTGATCGTGGGCGATAACGAAATCGCCGCGGGCCGCTTCGCCTTGAAGAACATGTCCACCGGCCAGCAGCAGGATATCGCGCGGGACGAGATTTTTTCGGCCTTAAGATAACGAACATTTGCTATGGAAAACACCGTTGCACTGGACTTTCTGGGCGACTTGCAAAGAACCCACACCTGCGGAGAACTGCGCCCCGCCGACGAAGGCAAACATGTCCTGCTCATGGGTTGGGTGCACCGGCGCCGCGATCACGGGGGCGTGATCTTTGTCGATCTCCGCGACCGCGAAGGCATCACCCAGGTAGTCTTTCACCAGGATGTCGATACCGCCGTGCACAACCGCGCCGAAGAAGTCCGCCCCGAGTATGTTGTGGCCATCGAGGGCAGAGTGGCGCATCGCGGACCCGCCGCCGTCAATCCCAATCTGGCCACCGGTGCTGTCGAAGTTGTCGCCTCCAAAATCTGGCTCTTGAACGAGTCGCGCACGCCGCCTTTTCCCATGGAAGAGCAAGTCGACGTCAGCGAAGACGTGCGCCTCAAATACCGCTACGTCGATCTGCGGCGGCCGCACATGCAGCGCAATATTATGCTGCGCTCCAAGGTCTCCTTTGCCACGCGCGAGTTTCTCTACTCGCAAGGTTTCCTGGAAATCGAGACGCCGTTCATGACCCGCTCCACCCCCGAAGGAGCGCGCGATTACCTGGTGCCCAGCCGCGTGCAGCCCGGCAGCTTTTATGCACTGCCGCAATCGCCCCAGATATTCAAGCAGCTACTCATGGTGAGCGGCTTCGAAAAGTATTTCCAGATTGTGCGCTGCTTCCGCGACGAAGACCTGCGCGCAGACCGCCAGCCCGAGTTCACCCAGATCGATCTCGAAATGTCCTTCCCGCAGCAAGAGCGCATTTACGAGGTGATCGAGCCCATGGTGCAGCGCATTTGCGAAGCCGCGGGCGTCCGGGTCCACTATCCGTTTCCGCGGCTCACCTATGCCGAGGCCATGCGCAGTTACGGCAGCGATAAGCCCGACCTGCGTATTCCGCCGATGCACCCCGTGGAGGATCTCGCCGCCGAATTGGCGAACGCCGGCATGCCGCTGGTCGCCATCCACATCCCCGGGATCGGTGCGCCCAGCCGCAAGGAGCGCGACGAACTGAAGGCCTTCGGGCAGGAGCGCGGCCTGCGCGTCTACGACGATGTGAAGCGCCTCGAGCGCGATTATCCTTACCAGATAGACCAGGTGCGCCAGCGCTGCGGCGCGCGCGAAGACGATCTGCTGATCCTTGCCACCTGGGCCGGCCAGCCCCAGGGTCATCGCCCCGAGGAGACCGTCTACCTCGCATGCGGCCAGTTGCGTCTCTACTGCGCGCAGAAGTTCAACGACCGGCATAAGCTGCTCGATGGGCGCAATTTCAAATTCCTCTGGGTGGTCGATTTCCCCATGTTCGAGTGGGACGAGGAAGAGAACCGCTGGAACGCCGCCCACCATCCTTTCACCTCGGTGCACGACGAAGACCTCGATAAGCTCACCAGCGATCCCGCCCGTTGCCGCGCAAAATCGTACGACATCGTTCTCAACGGCGTGGAATTGGGCTCCGGTTCCATTCGTATTCACCGCCGCGACGTGCAATCGAGAGTCTTCGCCGCCCTGGGATTCACGGACGAAGAAGCTCGCCGCCGCTTCGGTTTCCTGCTCGATGCCCTGGAATACGGCGCCCCGCCGCACGGCGGCATCGCATTGGGCCTCGACCGCCTGGTAATGATCCTGGCCGGCGAAACCTCGATCCGCGATGTAATCCCGTTCCCCAAAACCGCCCGCGGCACCGACCTGATGTGCGACGCCCCGGCGCCCGTGCCCGAACGGCAGTTGCGCGAACTCGGCATCTCGTTTCGCAGCACAGGGAAGTGATCGATTCAACCTGGAATCACGTCTCGTAGCTCCTGCAGCAGCGGATCGATATTGGCTTCATATCTGCGCCAGCGTTCGAGTGAGCTGCGATATAGAGGTGTGCGAACCTGGACGGAACTGGCGGTTTTCACGACCCGGGCGGTTTCATGGAATTTGATACAGCGATCATCCCAAGGCAAACCGCAATAACTAATCAAGCGCCGGGCCTCGCCTTCCAGATCGTTTACAACGTTCTCATAAGAAACGTCAAGGAACGAACTGGGGGGAAGAACGGACCGCCAGTGAGCCATTAGTCTGTGGTATGCGCGATAGTAGCGCCCGAGCTCGGCGAGGTCATAGCTGAAGTATTGACCCTGTGCGAATAGCTGGGAATAGCAGGAGATACAGGTGTCGATCGGATGGCGCAACGTATGGACGATTCTGGCATTCGGTAGAGCGAGGTGGATGAGCCCGATATTGAGGAAATTGCCCGGTAACTTATCGACGATTCTCGTTTTCCCCGCCGGGGCCACCGGCAGCCGCGCCAGATAGCACTGGCCGATTCGCCGCAGTATCGTTCCATCGAGATGAGGGACACACTCCGGATATCGAAATAGCGGATCGTACGCCTTCAATACGGCACAGGCTGTTTCTTCAAGATATTGGAGCTCGCCGGCGCCATGAATCTGAGGATGGCTCGCAAGGATCTGTTCTACAAGAGTGGTTCCGGAGCGCGGCATCCCGACGACAAAAATCGGGACTGAGGACGGATCTCCTTCGCCCCCGAAACGCTCGAAAAGGCTCCCCTGAAACACCTCGGAATGATGCTGGAAGAGTTTGAGAGTAGTCGCCTCGTTGTAGTCAATCCGGGTGCGTTTCAGGCCGTTGCCCTTGTGCAGGTGTTCAAATGCCCGGCGGTAGTCTCCGCAGTCCTCGAGGGCTTTGGCCAGGGCGAAGTGGACTAAGCCCATCTTGTTTGCGGGCAGAACATTCCCATTGGCCAATGCTTCCAACGCAGCCAGATCGGAATCGCCCTGGCGGAACTTCTTGATTCCCGCGCGGCCGTAGTGAGCTTCCGCATACGCCGGTCTGAGTGCGATCGCCCGCCCATAATGGGCCAAGGCGGTACCGAGCTGACCCAGGGATTTCAGAACGTTGCCCAGGTTGTTGTGTGCTTCGGCAAAGTGGGGTTTCACAGCGAGCGCATGTTGGTAATGGGCAACGGCACTATCCGATTGGCCTGAAGCGGCGAGCAGAATTCCTAAATTGTTGTGGGCTTCGGCGTAGTACGGCCTGAAATGGAGGGCCTGTTCATAGTGTGCAATGGCCTCATCGTTCCGACCCAGGGCTGCGAGCGCGACGCCCAAGTTGTAGTGAGCGTCGGCATAGTCCGGTTTGAGAATGACGGCGCGTTCGTAATGTGCAACGGCCTCATCGTTTCGACCCTCGGCCGCGAATCCAAGCCCTAGATTATTGTGCGCCTCGGCATAGTCAGGCTTGAGAAGGAGCGCGCGCTCGTAGTGTGCAATGGCCTCATCGTTTCGACCCAGGGCTGCGAGCGCGACCCCGAGATTATTGTGGGCTTCCGCATAGTTGGGCTGCAGAACGAAGGCGCGTTCGTAATGTTCCGCGGCCTCGCCGATTCTACCCAGGCTGGTAAGCGCAACCCCGAGATTGTTATGGGCCTGGGCATGGTCGGGCTCGAAGACCAGGAGGCGCTGGTAGTGCTCCATGGCCTGAACGAGCCGTCCCGCCCGGTGGTGCTGCACAGCTTCCGCAAAGATCGCTGCACGCGGCCGGGTGCCGGCTTTGGTCGGGATGCAGGTTTTAGCGCGTCCAGCCATCGAATTCTTGGCCACGCGGCAACTCAGCAGCTCGGGGGCCATCCACAAAGTTAAGAAATGCAGACCGCTTGCGCGAGGATTCGGGTGTCAGCTTTTGGCCACCGTCAAATTTCCGCCGCTCGGCGGATCAAAACGTTGCAACCGACAGCGGCTATCCTTTAGGAATGACTCCCGACCCAAGAAGCTCGGCGCAACTCAAGCGGGTCCGCGCCATCTGCAACTCGATTTCGGGAACAGTCGAGAAGATTTCTCACGGCGAGCCCACGTTCTTCACGCCGAAGCGGGTCTTTGTAATGTTCGCGAACAACCATCACGGAGACGGGCACGTGGCGATTTGGGCGCCTGCCGCTCCCGGCGTGCAGGCCGCTTTGATCGAAGAGGCGCCCGATACCTACTTCCGGCCGCCGTACGTCGGCAGTTCGGGCTGGGTTGGCGTCGAACTGTCCAGAGTGGATGACGAGCAATTGAAGGCTGTGATTCACGAAGCGTTTCGTTTGATGACCGCGAAGTCAGATCGCTCAAAGCCTTCGCGACGGCTGCGTGGCTGAAGAAGATAGCGACAGGCCGGCTCCGCGGCGAATCGAGAGATATACTGGCTGAATCTGTGCCGGTGAAGAGGCCATCACTCGTTGCGCTGCTGCTGGGCCTGGTTCCTTTCGTGGCGATGTGTTTCTCGGTTGCCTTGTGGGATCGTTTGTATCCCATGATCCTCGGTATCCCATTCAATCTCGCATGGCTGCTTTGCTGGATTGTACTCAGCGTTCTGTGCATGTGGGCTGCGTACCGGCTGGAGTCCAAGCGGGACAGAGAAGATCGCGGAGCCTGATGAGTCCCGGCGGAGTTGCGCTGGAAACCATTATTGCGATCGTTGCGCTGGGTGTCGCGATCGGCTTCCTGGCCGGCGTGCGCCGGAAGATGGATCTGGAGCAGTGGACCGTGGGCGGGCGCGGGTTCGGCCCCCTGCTCATGTACCTCCTGATGGCCGGCGAGGTTTACACGACGTTCTCATTTCTGGGGGCCAGCGGCTGGGCGTATTCCCGCGGTGGTCCGACCCTGTACATCATGGCCTACCTGACGCTGGCTTATGTCGGATCGTTCTTTATGCTCCCGCAGCTCTGGGAAGTCGGCCGTAAGCACGGGTTGCAAACCCAATCCGACTTTTTCCGCATTCGTTATGGCAACAAGTACCTGAGCGCTTTTGTCTGCGTTGTGGGTGTCGCGTTCCTACTCCCTTACCTTCAGCTCCAGCTAACAGGGCTCGGTATCATCGTCTCCGTATCGAGTTTCGATAGAATCGGCCAGACTCCAGCAATTCTCGTCTCGGTAGTCCTGCTCACAGCGTTCGTGCTGGCCGGGGGTATTCGCGCGGTGGCTTGGGTGAGCGTTCTGAAAGATTTGTTGATGGTCGTCGCCGCGCTGTCCATTGGTATCGGGATTCCGTATCTCCATTACGGCGGTCTCGGCCCGATGTTCTCCGCCCTCGCGAAGGCTCGGCCGGCGCACTTGACCATGCCCGGCGCCACAACCAATCTGACACACACCTGGTACATATCCACCGTTCTTCTGACCTCCCTCGGTTTCTACATGTGGCCGCACTCTTTTGCTGCGGCCTTCACCGCGAAAAGCGCCGATACACTGCGCCGTAATGCCGTGGTGATGCCGCTCTACACGATTACGCTTGCGTTCGTCTTCTTCACCGGTTTCACCGCGGTCCTGGTGGCGCCCGGCCTCTCCAACGGTGATTTGTCTCTTCTGACCGTCGTTCGTCAGAGCTTTCCCGCGTGGTACCTGGGCTTGATTGGCGGGGCCGGCGCGCTCACCGCCATGGTGCCGGCGTCCATTTTCCTGCTTTCCGCCGCGACGTTGTTCGCTAAGAATCTCGTGCGGCCCATCTTCGCTCCGTTAATGACCGACTATGAGGTCGCGCGGTTGGCGCGCATCGCGGTCGGGGTGCTCGGCGTGATTAGCCTCTATCTCGCCATCTACAGCTCCACGACTTTGGTGTCTCTGCTCCTGCTGGGGTACGCGGGGGTCGCGCAGTTTTTTCCCGGCGTACTGTTAGGGCTTTACTGGGAACGCACTACCATGGCCGGCGTTTTCTCGGGTATGATTTGCGGCGTGAGCGCTGTTGCTTTCCTGGTCCTCAGCAATCGCGATCCCTTCTTCGGCTGGAGCGCGGGTTTCGTGGCGCTCTGCCTCAATTTCGTTGTAACCGTCACCTTGAGTCTGCTGGCCCGCAAATGAGAAAGGAGCGCGGATGAACAAGGCACTTCCATTTCTGCTGGCTGTTGCCAGCCTGCCCCTCACGGCCCAGTGGCTGAACTATCGCGACCCGCGCACGCCGCGGACGAAGGATGGCCAGCCGAACCTGTCGGCGCCGGCGCCCCGCCTAAATGGCAAACCGAATCTCTCCGGAGTCTGGCAGGCGGAGCGCACTCCCGACCGGGAACTCGCGCGCGTGCTCGGCGACGAGTTCGTACAGCTGCAAATCGATCCGCAAGACTTCACCAAGAACGTTTTGAACTTATTTTGGGACCTGAAGCCGGGGGAGGAGCCCCTGACCCCCGAGGGAGCCGCTGCCTACAAGCGCCACCAGGAGAACCCGTCGCAGTACCCGCATACGCAATGTCTCCCGGACGGCATCCCCGCGGATATGCTCGTACTGACTTTCAAGCTGCTCCAAATGCCTCAGGAGATCGTGATTCTGACGGAAATCGGCTCTCCCCCGCGGCAGATCTACACCGACGGGCGATCGTTGCTGAGAGATCCCGAGCCTTCCTGGATGGGGTATTCGGTCGGCAAGTGGGAGGGCGATACCTTCGTGGTCGAAACGAACGGCCTCAATGACCGCGGTTGGCTGGATGGATTCGGCCACCCGCGTAGTGACCAGATGCGGATTACCGAGCGGTATCGCCGGCGCGATTTCGGCCACATGGATCTTGAGTTCACCTTCAACGATCCGAAATACTACACCCGGCCGTTCGGTCTGAAGACCGGATTGAAGCTGCTCGCGGACAGTGATCTGCTGGAATACGTCTGCGCCGAAAACGAGAAAGATCGCACCCATCTGGGGAAGTGAAGGCCGGAACGCCGATGCCCGTGCGAAGTCGGCCCCCATAACCATTTGTTAAAGAACCACTTAACGGCCATATTGGGGGTTCAGCCAAAAAGCCCTTGACACCCATTGCATATTGCAATATTATTATCACATATTGCAATATGATTACAGCGAATCACGGAACTCCCGCCCCGCGGGAGTCGTATGCGAAAGAAGGAGCAAATCCAAAAGTATGACTGCAACCACCAGTCCCCAACTGGGGCATATACACGCGCTGCTGGCGGAAAACGGCTATGAAGTCTCCGAACCAGCGGCGGACACATTGCGAGTCGAAGAGGTCGAAAGCGGAGTTGCCGTGCAGGCTATCCTCCAGGGCGACATCATGTTCTTCTCGCTCACCTGCACCGTGGTGCCGCGCGCGGCGATCACCGTTGAGATCATGGCGCGGATGCTGGCGGCCGATAACGGCATTTCCACTTCCTACTTCCAGCTTTACGACGCGGGCGCCGGCAGAGTAGCCGTCACGTTGAACAACTTCTGCAAGCTTCAGGATATGGGAGCCGAAGACGAGGACGATATCCTCTCCTGCATCCATTTCCTGATGGTTGATGTAATGAGTGCACGGCGCCTCCTGGGCGACCTTGGAAAGTAAGGGAGAAAACGAACATGGCATTCCTATCCGATCTCTTCAGCCGCCTGGGCCGCGTGGCCCGCGGGCAAGCCAATCAGGGCGTCGATGTCATCGAGGACGCCACCTTTGAAGCCACGGTCAAGCAGACCGTCGCCGACATGAAAAATGAGCTCAACAATGTCGTGCGCGCCTCCGCCGTGGCGATGAGCAACTACAACCGCTTGGATGCCGAATACCAGAAGTATGCGCGGCAGTCGCAGGAATGGAAGGACCGCGCCGGGCAGGCCCTGGATGCCGGTAACGAAGATCTCGCGCGCAAAGCCCTCGCCAAGAAGGCCGAATGCGATAAGCAGGTCACTTCCATGCAGCAGGCTGTCGAGGCTGCGCACCAGACCAGCGAGAAGCTCAAGCAGCAGGTTGCCGATCTGAAGCGCAAGATCGAAGAAGGCGAACGGACGGCCACCACGCTGGTGGCGCGGAAGAACGCCGCCGCGGCGCAGCGCAAGGTCTCTGAAGCCATGGCCGGCGTTGGAAACGCGGACAATGCCTTCTCCGCGCTGAACCGTTTCGAAGAGTCCGTGGCCCGCGAGGAGGCCACCGCGAAGGCCTTCGATCAGCTTGCCTCCACTGGGAAAGATGAGGACCTGGAGGCGCAGTTCGCCCAATTGGGAGGCCACGGCGTCGATGCCGAACTGGAAGCTCTCAAGCGCGAGCGCCTGAAACCGGCGCAACCGCCGCCGCCCTCTCTCCCGAAAGAGCTGCCTGCTCCCAGTTCCGCCGTATCTGCGGGCCAGCAAGCGGGAGACAGGGTGAAGGCGTAGCCTGATGCCCAGGACGGACCCATGACCACTCTGATTTTGCTGGCCATTCTGGGCACCTTGCTGGGAGTCGTTCTGATGCAACTCTTTCGCAAACCTTCGGCTCCGGCCCCCGCTGCGGGGCCGGACCTGGCAAATCTCAAGGCCGCCGACGCGCGTACTGGCGATGTCATCTCTGTTTCCGGCGCGGGCGATAACATGAGCGACCTCGATTTCACCGCGGACCGCTCGATGCGCTATGAAGCGGGCGCGCGCCGCTGGTTCGAAGTGAGCGGCCCTTATCGCGAGCGTCGCGTCGCACTGCGTGTCGCCGGCGACGAGGATGCCGAGATCAGCATCCATATCGATCCGCGCCAGCTTAGCCTGGAAGATCTGGGCATCAACGAGGAAGATGTAGCCCAAATGGACGAGCGGCAAAATACGGCTGACTCGTTTGAGTTTGATAACAAAGTGTGGCTGTACCGCGTCAGCCGCGAAGCGAAGGCCTGGCGTGACGATCGGGCGCAGCCCGCTCAATTCTATTACTGGGAATTCCGCGAGCAGGACGGCAAGGGGCTGCTGGCTATCCGTAAAGCGGAGGGCGAGCCCTTCACCGTTAGCCTCTACACCGGAATTCCCGCTGGTGATGTCACCGTGTATCGAGGCGGTAATCGATGAGCCGATCTGCATTACGTCTTTCGGCGGTGGTCCTCACCACCCTGATCATCGCCGTCCTGTTTAGCGCCTTTGACCATCTGCCCGCGAGCGTGCGCGCGCAGATTGACAGCGAGCGGGCCGCTCTCGCGACTGCCCAGACACAGCTTCGCACAGCACAAACCGAAGTGACCCGCGAAACGCAGAGCGAGCCGGAGCTGTTCCGCAACCTCGCTGCCGCGCGCCAGTGGCCCGATCGCTTCCAGCAGGCTTCGGCTACCTTGCAATCCGCCGGCCATGATATGGACGAACTGTCCAGCCTGGAAAAGAAAGGGCATCGCCAGGACCAGACGCGTACGGAGACCCTGCTCGCCCAGGAACGCACACTGCGCAGCACGGCTGCAGACCAGGCTGCCGCCGTTCGCAAGGAGGCCGCGCGCTGGATCGAACGGAAAGGCCACCAGGCCGAAGAGCTGCAAGAGATGGAGCGCAGCTATCGCGCCATCCACTCCTACGATCTCGCCCCTGTGACCGCGGCCGTGCGCCGCGCCGAAACCGATTGGCCGGATAAGAAAACGGATCTCGAAGCGCGCCTGGCCGCCGTGACCGCCATCGTCAGCCAGAGCGATGGACTTTGGCAAACGGCCAAACGCCAACCCGTCGAGGATTGGGGCGCCTTCTTCACCACCGGCGATCAGTTGAAGGCTTCCGCCGCCAGTCTGCCCGTCAAGGGCGCGGAGCTTCAGGGACTCACCGATCAGCTCTACGATTCCTGGGATAAGGTGCTGGTCGACATGGAGGTCCGGGGCATAGGAAGAAACCGCGCCTGGGATCAGGAGATCCGCACTGTCCATACCAAGAAAACCGGAGAAGTCACTTCCGACGAGAAATGGGTCGACGTTTCGGAAGCCACTTATCAGGCCATGCGCAACGACCTCGGCATGGCCGTTGAGCACAAGCCTGCCGGCAAGTACGATTCTGAAGCCGAGCGCGTCGCCCAACCGGCAGGGTTCGCCTACGTGGCGCCCCCTTCGCAGGGGTCCAATCAGTATGGTTATTGGGAGCATCGTGACGGCCGCGATTTCTGGGTCTTTTACGGGCAGTACGCTCTGCTGCGCGATCTGCTCTTCAACCATCAATACCGGCCGGTCGATCGCGGCGACTGGGAAGGCTATCGCACCTCGCGCGATCGCGGCTGGACATACTACGGCAACGATGAAAGCCGCGGCGCGCCGAAATACGGCACAAACGGCACCGCCACGCAGGATCGCTACTCCGGAAGCAGCTACGCCCATGGCGGCGGCTTCCGCGAATCGCCCTACGCCAGTAAGAGCGGCGGATATCGTGATTCTCCCTTTGCATCGCCGCAAGCGCGTAATCCGGAAGCGGACCATAGCCCGCACCGGTTCGGCAGCAACCGCGGCCCCGAAGAACCGCACGTTGCTCCGCCTCCCTCGCATGGCTTTCATCCTGCCCCCAGCCCGGCTCCCCACCGGCTGCCCAGTGGAGGAGGGGGCCGGCGATTCGGAGGCCGCCGGAGGTGACACCCCTGCCCGCGCATCCCCGGTAACCCCCTGATCTGATTGATTCAAGGGGAAGTTCCTGGTACACTGAAGCAGTTCGAATCCAATCTGGTTCTGGGGATCGTTATTGAAGATAACTGTGCTCTGGTTCTATATCTTGTTCTTGTCCGGTCTCTCCGCTAACGCGGCTTCGTCCTTACCGCCGGAATCGATCGTCGAGCGATTCGTTTCTGCCACTCGCGGTCAGGCTCAGGCGTTCGAAGGCTCCTCAATGGAGGTTGAGATCCGCGCCTCCCTCCCTAAACTGAAGAAGCACGGCCGCCTGCATGCGCTCCGCCGCATCTCCGCGGTCGGGCGCATCATTTATGAGCGGCCCACCTTCGAAGGTGACGATACGGTGAAAAAGCAGGTGATTGCGCGTTACCTTGCCGGCGAGATCGAAGCGCAAACGAACAAATCCCACAGCATGGCCGTCACACCCAATAACTACAACTTCAAATACAAACGCGACGAGCAACTGGACGGGCGCCCGGCCCATGTGTTCTCGCTGACACCCAAGAAGAGGGACGACGGCATGTTCAAGGGTGAGATCTGGATCGACTCGGACACCTACCTGGAAGTGAAGGAGGCGGGTTCCCTCGTAAAGAATCCCTCCATCCTCATTAAGCGTGTCTCCTTCCTTCGCAAGTATGCAATCCGCGACGGCATCTCTATCCCTACTCAATTGGAGACTGTCACTGAGACTCGCCTGTGGGGCCAGGCGCAACTCGAAGTCGATTACAGCAACTTCTCCGTGGACACGCCGCCGCCGTTCGTGCAATCGCTGGATGATGATGGCCAGTAAGCCGTGGCGCCCCACTAAGCCGGAGAGACTACATGCGAACGCTATTTCTGAACCCTCCGTCATTTGAAGGCTTCGACGGCGGCGCCGGCTCCCGCTGGCCCGCTTCGCGCGAGATCGAATCGTATTGGTATCCGGTATGGCTCTGCTATCCGGCCGGCATGCTGCCCGACAGCAAAGTTGTCGATGCCCCGCCGCACAAGCTCTCCATCGAGCAGACCGTGACCATGGCGCGCGACTTCGAGCTGCTGGTGCTTTACACGTCGACGCCGGGCTTCTCCGTCGATCTAAAGATGGCGGAGATGATGAAGGATTCCAACCCAAAGCTGAAGGTGGCCTTCGTGGGTCCGCCCGTCACCGTCGAGCCCGAGAAGTCGCTTCGCGACGGGAAGGCTATCGATTTCATCGTGCGCCGCGAGTTTGACCATCAGATTGCCGGTTACGCGCAAGGCCGGCCGCTCGAAGAGCTTCCAGGGGTCAGCTTCCGCAAAAATGGCAGCTTTGTACATAACCCGGAAGGCCCAGCTATCGAGAACCTCGACGAGCTTCCGTGGGTTACCAAGGTTTACAAGCGCGATCTCGATATCACGCGCTATAACGTGCCGTTTCTGCTGAACCCGTACATTTCCTTTTACACGACGCGCGGGTGCCCCGCCATGTGTACGTTCTGCCTCTGGCCGCAGACTCACTCCGGCCACCGCTGGCGGCTCCGCTCCATCGACGATGTTGCGAGCGAGGTGCGCTACGCGCTCGAGCAGTTCCCCAACATCAAGGAGATCTTCTTCGATGACGACACTTTCAACTATCGCAAAGAGCGCACCATCGAGCTGTGCAAGAAGCTCAAGCCGCTGAACTTCACCTGGTCGTGCACGTCCCGTGTGACCACCGATTATGAAACGTTGAAGGCCATGAAGGAGGCCGGTTGCCGCCTGCTGATTGTGGGTTACGAGTCGGGCGAGCCGCAGATCCTGAAGAACATCAAGAAGGGCGCCACGGTGGAGATGGCCGAGCGCTTCACCGCCAACTGCCATAAGTTGGGACTGGTGATTCACGGCGACTTCATCATCGGGCTGCCGGGTGAGTCGCCGCAGACGATCCGCAAAACGATCGAGTTCGCCAAACGCCTGGACACGGAGACGATTCAAGTTTCCATCGCGGCTCCCTACCCCGGCACGGAGCTGTACAACTACCTCAACACCAAAGGCCTGATCACCATCGGCGGGTCGATGTCGGACGAATCCGGCCACCAGCTTCCCAACTTCTCCTATCCCGGCCTCACCCATGCGGACCTCGTCGAATGGGTGGAACGTTTCTACGGCGAGTACTTCTTCCGGCCGAGAGTTGCCTGGCGGATCGTACGCAAGGCGATATTCGACAGCCAAGAGCGGAAGCGGTTATATAAGGAAGCTCGCGAATATATGGCGTTGCGATCCAAGCGGAAGAAGTTCGTGGCGGCCAATAAGGATACCGCGCAGCAATCGGCCCCGCTGGCAGCGGGATCAGGCGACTAGTTTCCGAATGAACACCGAGTCCGCGCGTCTCCGTCTGAAGACCTGGAGCTGTGCCAGCGTCGTCATCGCCAGTAACGTCTGTGGCAATTTCTTTTTAAAGCGCGGCATGCCGGCAGAACTGGGCACGGCATCCGATTACATCACGGTGCTCTTCCGGCCGGCGGTGACCTTAGGCGTGCTTCTGTTGATCCTGTGGCTCGCCTCGCGGATGGCGCTGCTCAGTTGGGCCGATCTCAGCTACGTACTGCCGGTCACCTCGATTGGCTATGTGTTAGTGGCTGTTGCCGGCAGGTTGCTGCTGCACGAACAGATCACTGCACGCCGCTGGGCCGGTATCGCGTTGATCATGGCGGGAGTAGCGTTGGTCAGTAGCGCCACTGCGCCGCAGACATACGCAAGGCCCAAGGCCGGGGCAGCCGCCGGAGGGCGCCCGTGAAGTGGCTGCTCGTCGGTGTCATCGTGGCCGCCACTACAGTGGGCGAAGTGCTACAGGCCAAGGGCATGCGGCAGCATGGCGAGATTCGTGACTTCCGGCCGGGCGCCCTGGGCCGCGTGGCCGCGCTCCTGGCGCGCAACTGGCTCGTCCTCGGGTCCGTGGCGGCGATGGCGGTGTCATTCTTCGCTTACCTGGGATTGCTGACCGTAGCGGAATTGAGTTTCGCCGTGCCAGTGACTGCCGTAACATACGCGCTGGAGACAGTGCTGGCGAAGTATGTGCTGCACGAGAGAGTGAGCTGGGTGCGATGGGCCGGCGCCTCGCTGGTCATCGGCGGCGTCGCCTTGGTTTCCCTGTGACTTGGGCTGCGGCGCCTGCCCTCGCCGCAGCCGCCTACTACCTGCTAGCCTGCGCCGCCGCCCTGCGTTGGCGAAAGCAAGCTGCCGTTCCCGCCGCAACGCCGCCCCTTTCGCTGCTGAAGCCGATGTATGGGAGCGATGAGCGGCTCTACGCTGCTCTCCGTTCGCACGCGGTCCAGGACTACCCGGAATTCGAGATTCTGTTCGGCATTACCAACCCGCTCGATCCCGCGCTCGAAGATATCGAACGCTTGCGCCGCGAGTTCCCGCGGTTGCCTGTTCGTGTCATCACAGTGGAAACGAACGCACCCAATCCCAAGGCATCCGTTCTTGCGGAACTGGCGCGTCTTGCCCGCTACCCGATTCTGGTGATCAACGACGACGACATTTTCGTGGAACCGGGCTACTTCCGCGCAATCGTGTCGGCACTCGAGGACCGGCGCGTGGGCTTGGTGACATGCCTCTACCGCGCGCACGCAGAATCGTGGCCGGCGTGCGCGGAAGCATTGGGAATCGCCACTGAGTTTGTGCCCGGCGTGCTGGTCGCCCGCCTCCTCGGGGTAGTAGGCTTCGCGTTGGGGGCGACCATGGCGATCCGGGCGGAAACGTTGCACGAGATCGGCGGCTTCGAACCCATCGCAGCCTATCTGGCCGACGACTATCAACTGGGCCAGCGTGTGGCGGCGGCCGGTCACGGGGTGGAGTTAGCCTCCGCCGTGGTCGAAACCAGTTTCGGCGGCACCTCGTGGGCCGATGCCTGGCGTCACCAGTTACGTTGGTCGCGCACGATCCGTGTGTCGCGCCGTGCGGGTTACTACGGCTCGCTAATCACTAATGCAACTGTGTGGGCCCTGATAGCTTTTGCCGGGCGGCAGTGGCCGGCCGGCGCTGCGGCACTCACGTTGCGCCTGACTGCCGGCTGGTGGGTTGGAGCACGCATCCTCCGGGATCGCCTGGTCACGCGTTGGTTCTGGCTCATGCCGCTGCGGGACTTGTTCGGCCTGGCCGTCTGGCTGGGCGGCTGTGTGGGCTCCACCGTACACTGGCGCGGCCGGAAACTGCACCTCTCCACAGATGGCCGTATACGCTGACTTGACGCGGCCGATGCGGGCAGTTAGCCTAAAAAGGATAGTGAGGTCCGTTTTGATCGTTCTGCTGTTCGGTCCCCCCGGATGTGGCAAAGGCACGCAAGCCGCAAAAATCGCAGCCCGCTTCCGGGTTCCCGCCGTCTCTACGGGAGAACTCTTTCGCGCGGAATGCGCCGCCGGCACGGAACTCGGCAAAAAAGCCTGTTCCATCCTCGCCCAGGGGGGTCTGGTAGGGGATGAGGTGGTCAATGGAATAGTCGCCAGTCGGACTTCCGCCGCCGACTGCGCTAATGGATTTCTGCTGGATGGCTACCCTCGTACCGTGGTGCAGGCTCAATTCCTCGGTTCATTACTCCGGCAAAGGGGGTTGCCCGCTCCTGTCGTCCTCTACCTGGACGCCCCCGCGGGCGACCTGGTCACAAGGTTGACTGCCCGCCGCCAATGCCCGCAATGCCGGCGTATCTACAACCTCCTCTCACAACCGCCGCGTGTGGCAGGCAAATGCGATGCCGACGGCGCCAGCCTGATCAGACGCGCTGATGACCGGGAGGACGTCATTCGGCAGAGGCTGCGCGCCTACGAGGAACTAACAGGGCCGGTGTTGGACTGGTACGGTAGTTCCGCCGTTCAGCGCATCGATGGCAGCTTGCCGCCGGAGGCGGTGGCCCGTGAGATCGAGCGCGCGCTCATCATTTGGTCCAATCTTCCAGACGTAAACCCTTCACCCTCGCGAACTCGCGAGTGTTATTCGTGACCAGAGTAGCGCCGCGGTAACCGATCTCGTCAATGTCCGCAACCTCGAATTGGCGTTCGCGCTAAAGTATATCTTTAAACGGGTGATCATCGGTTGAATCTTGTTCAGGTAGAAACGTCCGCGGACGCGCTGCAGGAGGAACTGGCGCGTTCGCTCGAGGGTGAAGTACGCTTTGACGCTATTTCCCGCGCGCTCTACTCCACCGATGCCAGCGTCTACCAGATTCTGCCGCGCGGCGTGGTAATTCCGAAGACGCGGCAGGATATCCTGCGCATCATCCAGATCTGCGCGCGACATCGCTGCCCGATCACAATGCGGGGCGGGGGGACTTCGCAAGCCGGGCAGGCCATCGGCGAAGGTATTCAGGTCGACACGTCGAAGCACTACAACCGCATCCTGGAGATCAACGAAGCCGAGCGCTGGGCGCGCGTCGAGCCCGGAATCGTTCTCGATGAGTTGAATGCCCAACTGGCGCCGATGGGGCTGCGCTTCGCGCCCGATATCTCGACTGCCAGCCGCGCCACCATCGGCGGCATGATGGCCAACAATTCGTGCGGCGCACGCAGCGTTGTTTGGGGCAAGACCATCGATCACGTGCTGGAGCAGACGGTGGCGCTCTCCGATGGAACCGTGGCCGAGTTCCGCGACATCCCACGCGACCGCATTCCCACGGGCGATACCCTGGAGGCCGCCTGCTACCGGACCGTGCTGCGCCTGGCGTGTGAACACGCGCAGGAGATCGACCGGCGCTATCCGAAGATCCTGCGGCGTGTCGGCGGCTACAACCTGGATGAGTTTACCGATCCGGCCAAACCTGTGAACCTGGCCAAAATGATGGTCGGTTCGGAAGGTACATTGGGCGTGGTGTTGGAAGCCAAGTTACGACTGGTGGCACTCCCCAACGCTAAAGCCGCGATGGTAATCTGCTTTGATGATTTGCTGGAATCGCTCGCGGCGACACCAGTGATCCTCCAGCACAATCCTTCCGCGGTCGAGGTCATGGACAAACGGATCCTCGATCACACGCGCCAGAACGCCGCCCTGGACAACATTCGTAATCAGTTCATTGCGGGCGATCCCGCGTCCACGTTGTGCATCGAATTCTACGCCGATCGCAAGGAAGATCTGCCGCCGCGTCTGGCAGCGCTCGAGCAGGATCTGCGCTCGCGGGGCTTCGGCTATCACTTCCATGCCGAAACCGACTCCGTGAAGCAGGCGCGCGTCTGGAGCCTGCGCGAATCGGCCTTAGGCCTTTCGACGGCGATGAAGGAGGATGCGAAGTCCATTTCCTTTGTCGAGGATACTGCGGTCGCGCCGGAAAAGCTGAGCGAGTTCATCGGGCGCTTTCTCGGGATTATCCAGCGGCACCAGACGACCGCGGGCGTGTATGCGCACGCGTCGGTGGGCTGCCTGCACGTTCGCCCGGTGATCAATCTCAAGACCGAGGAAGGAGTCGCCAGGTTTCAGAGCATTGCGGCCGACGTGGCCAGCCTGGTGCTGGAATATGGCGG
>PSRJ01000325.1 GCA_003175985.1 Terriglobia bacterium | reverse complement strand
ATGGATAGAGCGGTCGCCTCCTAAGCGACAGGTCGGCAGTTCGAATCTGCCCGTGCCTACCACGCCTCCCCCGATGAGCGAACTATGTCCTTTGTCCATTTGCATTGCCATACGGATTATTCGCTGCTCGATGGGGCCTGCGATATCGATGAGTTGATGAAGATCACTGTCGAGCAGAAAATGCCCGCGGTGGCCATGACCGACCACGGGAATCTGTTCGGCGCCGTGCGGTTTTACAACGCGGCGAAAAACGCCGGGGTGCATCCCGTGATCGGCTGCGAGGTCTACGTCTCGCAGCAGGGGCATAAAACGCGCTCCGAGAATGACCGGTACAACCACCTGGTCCTGCTATGCGAAACCCAGGAGGGCTACCGCAATCTGATCAATTTGGTATCCACGGGGTATCTCGACGGCTTCTACTATAAGCCGCGCATTGACCTGGACCTGCTCTCACGGCATTCCAAAGGACTGATCGCCCTCTCGGCGTGCCTCCGGGGCCAAGTCGCGGAGACGATCCTCGCCGATAAATATGACGACGCCCGGCGGCTGGCATATACCTATTCCGACATTTTCGGACGCAACAATTTCTTCCTGGAAGTGCAGGATCACCATCTGGAGCAGGATAAGCGGCTCACGCCGGAACTCAACCGCCTCTCGCACGAGACGGGGCTGCCGCTGGTGGCCACAAACGACTCCCACTACTTGCGTAAAGACGACGCGCGCGCGCACGAACTGCTGCTCTGCATCCAGACAGGCAAGTTCCTCAGCGATCCCGGCCGCATGCGATGGAACACGCCCGACTTTTACCTCAAGTCGCGGGAAGAAATGCTCGAGCTGTTCCATGAACTGGAAGACGCCGTAGACCGCACAGGAGAGATCGCGGCGCGCTGCAATGTCAGCCTCGAAAAGGTAAAGGAGCCGTTCCCGAAATTCGAGGTTCCCGCCGAACACACCACAGACACCTATTTTGAGTACGTCGCGCGCCAGGGATTTGAGAAGCGGCGGCCGCGATTGGAAGCCTTGCGCGCCCAAGGCCGCTTGAGACACGATCTACCCGAATACTCCGAACGCCTGGATCGCGAGATTCAGATGATTCAGAAGATGAAGTTCTCCGGCTATTTTCTGATCGTCTGGGACTTCATACGCTACGCAAAATCCAAGGGGATTCCGGTGGGACCGGGGCGCGGTTCGGCCGCGGGCAGCCTGGTGGGATACGCCATGGCGATCACCGATATCGACCCGTTGGAATACGGTTTGCTTTTCGAACGCTTCCTGAACCCGGAGCGCGTGAGCATGCCCGACATCGATATCGATTTCTGCATGAACCGGCGCGGCGAAGTAATCCAATACGTCACCGAGAAGTACGGCCGCGAGCAGGTGGCGCAGATCATCACGTTCAACACGCTGGGTGCGCGGGCGGCGATTAAAGACGTGGGGCGGGTGCTCGAGATGCCCTTCGCCGAAGTCGAGCGGCTCACCAAGATGGTGCCGAATGTCCTGAACATTTCGCTGGAGGAGGCGCGCAAACAGGAACCAGGCTTCGATGAAGCCGCCAAAAAAGACCCGCGCGTGGCGGATATCCTGCAGGTGGCGCAGCGGCTGGAAGGGCTGGCGCGAAATTGCTCGGTGCACGCGGCCGGCGTGGTGATTTCGCCGCAGCCATTGAAAGAACTCGTGCCGCTCTACAAAACGAACCGCGATGAAATTGTGACGCAGTTCGATATGAACGGGCTGGAGAAGCTTCAGCTCCTGAAGATGGATTTCCTCGGGCTGACCACGCTGACCCTGATCGAGGATGCGCTGCGATTGATCGCGAAAAGGCACGGCATCCAACTCGATCCGCAGGAACTGCCGCTGGATGACAAGCCGACCTATGAGATCTTCAGCAAGGGCTTCACCAGCGGCGTATTCCAGTTTGAATCGGGCGGCATGCGCGACATTCTGCGGCGCTATCATCCGAGCCGCATCGAGGACCTGACGGCTCTGAACGCGCTTTACAGGCCGGGCCCGATTCAAGGCGGCATGATCGACGATTTCATCGAGCGCAAGTGGGGCCGCCGGGCCGTGCAATACGATCTGCCGGACCTGAAAGAGCTGCTCGAGGAGACGTACGGCGTCATCGTCTACCAGGAACAGGTGATGCAGATCTCCAACCGGCTCGCCGGCTATTCGCTGGGCGAGGCCGACCTGCTGCGGCGCGCGATGGGCAAGAAAAAACCAGAGGAAATGGCGCTGCAGCGCGAGCGCTTCATCAAAGGCGCCCTCGCGCGCGGCTTCCCGCAGAAGAAGATTGAGAAGATCTTCGACCTGATGGAGCAGTTCGCAGGGTACGGTTTTAACAAATCGCACTCGGCTGCCTACGCCTACCTCGCGTATGTCACGGCGTATTTGAAGGCGCATTATCCCATCGATTTCCTGGCGGCGCTGCTGACTTCGGAAACCGGAAATACGGCGAAGGTCGTAAAGTACATCAACGAATGCCGCGAGATGGGGATCAAAATTCTGCCGCCCGATGTGAATCACAGCGACTGGAGCTTCACGCCGGATGGACAGGCGATCCGTTTCGGATTGGGCGCGGTGAAGAACCTCGGGCCCTCGGCCGTGGAGGCAATTGTGCGGGCTCGCGAGGGGTCGAGCGCCTTCCGCTCGCTTTATCATTTCTGCGAGAAGGTCGACCTGGGGGCGTTAAACCGGCGCATGATCGAGAGCCTGGTTCGAGCGGGCGCGATGGATTCGCTGGAGGGCACGCGTTCGCAGAAGATCGCTGCCCTGGATGGCGCCATGGAGGCGGGACAGCGCGTGTGGCGCGATCGGGAGTGCGGCCAGGCCGGCCTGTTTGGTGAAGCAGCGGAACACGAAGAGACCCACGCCGTGCCGCTGCCGAACGTTCCGGACTGGAGCGACAAAGAGAAACTGGCGGCGGAAAAGGAAGTGCTGGGCTTCTGGGTGACGGGCCATCCGCTCGACCGCTATTCCGACAAGATGACAGAGCTGGCCACGCATGATAGCGCAAGCCTGGAAGGTCTTTCCAAGGGTGTTGAGATTACGCTATGCGGAGTGTTGACGGGGATTACGCGCAAACGCAATCGCGAAGGCAAACCTTGGGTCTCGATGACCATTGAAGACCGCAACGGATCGGTGGATGCGATGGTGTTCGCCGCAAGCTATGAGCGGCTGGCGCCGGAGGTGGCGGAGGATAGCGCCGTGCTGGTGCGTGGCCTGGTCCTGCCTGAAGAAAACGCTCCGCCGAAAATTTCCGTGCAGGAGATCGTGGCGCTCGACAACGCGCGCGTAGATTTGCCCGCGGTGATTGCCATTCGGGTGTGGTTGGGAAAGAACGGCAACGGCGACAAAGCCAAGGCGCTGGAAGATCTCTTCCGCCGCAAGCCGGGCGAGACGCAGGTGCGTTTGCGGCTGGAACTGCCGCGCGATTTTTCGGTGCTGCTGGACGTGCAGGCGAAGGTGAAGCCCGACCGGGAGTTTCGGACCGTGGTGGAGCAGATCTGCGGGCCGGAGTGTATTGAGAAGGTGGCGGGGTAGAGCAGAAGCGCGGGTCCAGCTTCCCGCTATCATCGACCAGGCTGAGGCCGGCGTCCAAGCCGTCCGCGTACCACTCGGAAAACCCTCCACCGGTTCGGCAGAACTTCAGGATCGCGCCAGACTCACGCGCATCCCAGCAACAGTTCTTTCGCCACCTTGGCCATGTTGGCGTGGATGGTGATCGTGTCCTCCACATTGACGGCGTAGCCGCCGGCCAGCACGCTGGCGATCGGAATTCGCTCGCGCAGCGAAGTGCCGATGACCAGCCGATCGCGTTCCATCAGCCCCTGAAAGGTTAGCGAGAGTCCCCCGAGCTGATCTTCGCAATAGGGATCGGCGCCCGCCACATAGATAATCAGGTCCGGGCGGAACATGCTCAGGGCGGCCGCGATCCCGTTTTGCAGGCGGTCCAGATACTCGCGGTCCTGTGTGCCATCGGCGAGATGGATATCGAGGCTGGATAGCGGTTTTTCGGTGGGATAGTTATTGTATTGATGAATCGAAAGCGTGAATACGGAAGGATCCCCCGCGAAAAGCGCGGCCGTACCATTGCCGTGATGCACGTCGCAATCGACGATCATGGCGCGGCGTATCGCGTTATCCTTCTGCAGCCGCCGCACAGCAACCGCGATGTCGTTAATCGCGCAGAATCCCTCGCCATGTGCGGCAAAGCCATGGTGAAAGCCGCCCCCGGCATTGAAAGCGAACCGTGATTCGAGCGCGATGCGTGCGGCGAGTATAGTCCCGCCCGCGGCGGCCCAGAAAGCCTCGATGGTTTGCCGGGAATAGGGGATTTCGAGTCTCAGAATCTCCTGGTAACTCAGCGTGCCGTTGCGCAGCTTCATCACCCAGGCTGCATCGTGCGCGAGTAGAATATCGGCGTCGGTTGCAGGCTCCGGCTCGATGAAATCCGTTTCCGCGCAAAACCGGGTCGCGAGCAGCCGGTCGCGGAGCAGCCGAAACTTTTGCGAGGGAAAGACGTGGGCTCCGAGATTGAGGTCGTATCTGGGGTGATAAACCAGGCGGAACGGGAGCATCGGCGTCACGCGGGCCCGGACTGCAATGCGGTCACTACGGCGACATTGTAAATGTCTTCCACCGAACATCCCCTGGAAAGGTCGTTGGCCGGCTTAGCCAGCCCTTGCAGGAAAGGTCCGATCGCCGCCGCGCCGCCCAACCGTTCTACCAGCTTGTAGGCAATATTCGCGGAAACAAGATTCGGAAAGACCAGCGTATTGGCGCGTCCCGCCACACGCGATCCGGCCGCCTTGGTGCTGCCTACGAACTCGTTGACTGCGGCATCGGCCTGCAGTTCGCCATCGACAACCAGCTCGGGCGCCCGCACGCGCACGATCTTGAGTGCTTCTACCACGGCATCCACTTGGGGATGCTTACCGCTGCCCTTGGTCGAAAAACTAAGCAGCGCGACCAAAGGCTCGGTCGCCAGCAGCACGCGGGCACTACGCGCGGTGGCGATGGCGATCTCGGCGAGCTCCACCGGAGTCGGGTCGATCACCACCGCGCAATCGGCAAAGGCCATCAGGCCGTTGTGCCCCAGCGAGCGATCCTGAAGGGCCATGACGAAGACGCTGGAGACTAGCTTCACCTGCGGATCGGGGCCCACGCACTGGAGCGCGGCACGGACGGTTTCCGCCGTCGTGTTGGCGGCGCCACCCACGCTGCCGTCGGCATCCCCGGCGGCAACCATCAGCGCCGCGAAATACAGCGGCTGCCGCGCAATCTCGGCGGCTTCCACTTGGGTGGCGCCCCTGGAGCGGCGGCGCTCATAGTAGAGCGCGGCGTATTTGCTCAGGGAAGGCGCGTGCGCGGGGTCGGCGAAGGTCACACCTTCGGGCACCCGGGCCGGCCGCGGCCCCACCAGTATGGGGTTCACCACCGCGTCCCGGGCCAGGCGGCCGGCGGCCTCAATTACGCGAGGGTCTGACCCTTCGGGAAATACGATGGTCTTTTTCAGTTTGCGGGCCCGCTCGATAAGGCCCGACATGAACGATCGAGCAGATTCCGGAATAGCCGCCATCTGTTTGGAACACTTGAGTCTAGCAGGTGGCGGATAAGACCGTTAATCGCCCAGAAACTTGCCGAAAGGGCGCAGGCCCTTGACGTTGTCGCACACGGCTTTGAGCGCGGCAGTCATCGGGATGGCGAGCAGCAGGCCCGGCGCATCCCATAAGAACCCCCATAACATCAGCGAGAATGTCACCACCAACGGGTTCAGGTGCACGCGCGAGCCGACAATCTTGGGATAAAGCAGGTTGAGGGCAATCAGGTGCAGCAGCGCCACGACCAGCACTACCAGCACGTAAACCGGGAAGCGATTCACGCCCAGCGCGGCAAACAGCGGCGGAATCATTGCCAGCGGCAAGCCGACATAAGGAACCAGGCTGAGGAATCCGCTGAGCGGCCCAACCAGCAGAGGAAACGGCAGGCGTATCGTCCAGAACAAGACCGAGCTCAGCGAGGCCAGCAGCAGACCCAGCAGGAAATTGCCCACCACGAAGGCGCGCACCATACCGGCAATCCCGGCGAGACTCCGTGTGGCGACCAGACGGTCTTCGCCGTGAAAGAACTGCAGGAAGCTCCGGTTAATGTGATCGCGCCAGCTCAGCATGAAGTACACAAGGAACGGAATGAACGAAGCCATGAGGAGAATCTGGTAAAACGAGCTGAGCCTGGCGTAAATGTAGTCGCCGATGGGCGTCCCCTCTTCATGGATACGGACTTCGGGGATGGCGCCCGGTACCGGCTGAGGAATCACGGGCGCCTGCTGCTGTGCGCGCCGGCGCGTTCGCGATTGTTCGAGAGCCTGTTGCTGCGCGCGCGCCTGCTCCTCCTGTTGCTGCCGCTGCCGGGCCGGCACGATGATGCGGTACGTCTGTTGCTCCATCTGACCCAGCTTCTGTTGCACGGAATCGACGAGATCGCCGATGCGCTGGCCGTAGACGGGCAACTGATCGTAAAGGCTGGAAAGCTGGGAGTACGCGCCCATCCCGAGCACGTAAAGGATCAGCAGCGCCAGGGAGCACACCACAAAACTTGCCAGGCTGCGGGGAAACCGGACACGCATCAACAGACCGACGAACGGTTCGAGAATGAACGCGATAATGATCGCGATCATCGACGTGATAAAGAACACACGCCCGAAGTAGAGGACCGCGATGATCACGCCGCCAGCGATCACCGGCGGGGCGTAATGCCGCGCTTCTTCCGCCGCGTTCGAGGTAGCGCTGAGGGACCTGCTTACGACCGCCACGTGGGAACAACCCTTGTCTCGACTGTATCACGGGCCCGTCTATAATGAAATTGTTTGCAAGAGTTAGCTCCGCGGATCCTGGCGCTGGATCTGGGTAAGAAGCGCATTGGTCTGGCCCTCAGCGACCCTTTACGGGTTACGGCCCAGGGGCTCCCAAACATCGAGCGCACCAACAAACGTTCCGATTTGGCTGCCCTGGCCCGCCTGGTGAAGGAACGCGAGGTGGGGCTGATCCTGATGGGGAACCCGATCAACATGGGAGGCGCGGAAGGCCGGCAATCGGAGTGGGTGCGGGAATTCGCCGCGGCGCTGGAACGGGAGACTCGGCTGCCCATTCGTTTCTGGGATGAACGCCTGACGACGGTAGAGGCGAATCGCGTGCTCCGCTCGAGCGGCATCAGCATGGGTAAACGCGCAGCGGCAGTCGACCGGCTGTCGGCGGTGATTCTGTTGCAAAGCTATCTCGATTCTCTATGAGACTCCTTCGACTGCTGGGCGTGGCTGTGGTGCTGGCCCTGGCGGCCGGCGGATACCTGCACTTTCGTCTGCATCGACCTTACCGGGCATTCCAGGGCGCGGTTTTTCTGGATTTCCCGCGCGGCACCTCAACCGAAGCCATGGCTGACGAACTCGCAAAGGCAGGCGTGGTCCGCAGCCGCTGGGATTTCGTGCTGGCTCGGTTGGGGGCGCACGGCCGGCGCCTGCAGGCCGGTGAGTACCGGTTCGATAACGCGGCATCCCCCCGCGAAGTATACGACCGGATCGCCCGCGGCGATATCTTCTATTACGAACTGGTGGTTCCCGAAGGAAAGAACATGTTCGATATCGCCGCCGCCGTAGAGCACCTCGGCCTCTTCAAGGCGGACGCATTCCTGGCGGCGGCACGCGATCCTCGCATGATACGGGACCTCGATCCCCAAGCCCCGACTCTCGAGGGGTATCTCTTCCCGGATACGTATCGCGTGCGCCGCCGCACGACGCCGGAGGAGCTTTGCCGCACGATGACGGGCAAATTCCGCGAAGTCTGGGGCAACCTTCGAACTTCCGCCAAGTTGCATGACACCGTCACTCTCGCGTCGCTGGTGGAGCGAGAGGGCAAAGTTGCGCCGGAGCGGCCGCTGATTGCGGCCGTATTTCAAAACCGGTTGCGCATCGGGATGAAATTGGATTGCGACCCCACCACGATTTATGCGGCGTTGCTCGATCACCGCTATCGGGGGACGATTTACAAATCGGACCTGGAGAGTGACAACGCGTATAACACCTACCGGCATGCCGGTTTGCCGCCCGGTCCGATTGCGAATCCCGGGCTGGCTTCACTGGAAGCGGTATTGAACCCGGCGGACTCTGAAGCGCTCTATTTCGTGCTGCGTCCCGGTAACTCCGGCGCGCACGAATTTTCGAACAATATAGCGGCGCATGAGGCGGCCATCGCTAGATATCGCCGTGGTCTCCAACGATAAATCGGTCAAACAGCGGCTGCGGGAGCTTCTGGCCGCAGAGAAGCCTTCCGCCATTACGGAGGCGGTGTGGCAAAGCCTGCTGCAAAGGCTGGCGCCGGTTTCCGAAAGTTATCTGCGCGACCTGCTGCGGCAGACGGGCCTTCCCTTCGATCAGCCATACGCCGGCGTCCGCCAGCATACTTTCGAGGAGCTCGAACAGTCACTCCGTGACCTGCAGGCGGTCTATTCCAATGCCGCGGCCGCAGGAGACCGGGAGCGCGCCCGTTACTGCCGCCGCCAGGTGATCGCCGCGAAAGATCGCGCGCGCTTCCTCGCGAAGAACGCGCGCACGGCGCCCGGAAACAAAGCGCAAAAAGAAGAGATGGCGCAATGGATGCTGGTGTGGCTGGAGAATCCCGAGGTTTTCCCGGCGTGGGTCGAAACGCGCAAGCGCGTCATGGCGGGCGAGCCGGAGGAGAACGGCTGAACTATGAGAAGGTCATCTCATCGGCCTGGTGCCAGGAAACATAGACCGGATCGCCGGCCTGAAATGCACCGAGGGCCCGCGGTACCTGTGTAACGGTTTCCTCTCCGCTCTCCAACCGTGCACGGACCTGAATGCAATCTCCCAGAAACACCGTGCCAGTGATCACCGCGGGTCGGCAGCGCGCACCATTAGTATCGGGAACGCGCGCCACGCGCGTGGCTTCAGGCCGGACGCCGACGCCCTGAATCCAGTTCACCTCGCCCAGGAACCCGGCCACGAATTTCGTTTTCGGGCGCAGGTAAACTTCCTCCGGCGTTCCAACCTGTTCGATGCGGCCCGCGTTCATCACCGCGAGTCGGCCGGAAAGCGACAAGGCTTCCTGCTGATCGTGTGTCACGAGCAGGAAGGTGATGCCCACGCGGCGCTGCATGGCTTTGAGCTCCAGGCGCATCTGCTGGCGCAGTTTGGGATCGAGCGCGGCCAGGGGTTCATCGAGCAAGAGAACATCGGGCTCGACCACCAGGGAACGGGCCAGGGCCACGCGCTGGCGTTCGCCGCCCGAAAGCTGCGCAGGCCGCCGCCTTTCCTTACCGTCGAGACTGACCAGCGAGACTGCCGCCTGGACGCGCCGCGCGATGTCGGCCGCCCGCCGGCGTTTCAAGCCAAACTCGATATTCTCGCGCGCCGTCAGGTGGGGGAACAGGGCGTAACTCTGAAATACCGTGCTGACGTTGCGTTCGTATGGTTTCCGCCCGTTGACCACTTCGCCCCGCAGCAGCACGTCGCCGGCAGTGGGCTGTTCAAAACCGGCGATCAGGCGCAGCGTAGTCGTTTTGCCGCAGCCGGAAGGACCGAGCAGGGAAAAGAAACTGCCCGGTTCAATGGATAGCGAGATGCCGTCGACTGCGCGCTGGCCTGGGTAGTGCCTGGTCAGGTTGCGCAGCTCCAGAATCGGCGGCACGCTAATCTTCTTCGTTGATCTGCTGGCTCAAATAGAACTCGTAACCCATCTCCTTGATCTGGTGAAGCTGGGCTTCGAGCCAATCCACGTGCTCCTCTTCGTCCTTAAGAAGATGCTCGAACAGCTCCCGCGAGGCGTTGTCGCCGGCCTCGCGAGCAGTCGCCACAGCGGCGTTGTATTGCGCTACGGCGGCGTGTTCCAGTTTGAGGTCGTTTTCCAACTGGCTTTTGACGGTTTGGCCCACGTTGAGGTGCAGCAGCTCGGTCATGTTGGGCACACCGTCGAGAAACAGGATCCGCTCGATGAGTTTCTCGGCGTGCTTCATCTCATCGATCGACTGCTTCTTAATAAATCCCCCCAGCTTCTTGTAGTGCCAGTTATCACACATCTCGGCATGGAGGAAGTATTGGCTGATCGCCGTCAGCTCCTCCTTGAGTGCTTCATTCAGGGTGGCGATGACCTTCGGGTTGCCTTGCATGGTTGAAATTGTAACAGGCTGGAAGGCTTTATTTGGAGCGGGAGACGGGATTCGAACCCGCGACATCGACCTTGGCAAGGTCGCACTCTACCAGCTGAGTTACT
>PSRJ01000067.1 GCA_003175985.1 Terriglobia bacterium | reverse complement strand
TGTTGCAGGAGTTCGCCGACATGTCGGCCCAGAGGTGCGGATAGTCCGAGAGCCACTTATCGCTGATGCCGCCGCGCTTGATGGGGCCACTTGGGTACGCGGTGTCGTAAGCGTAGTCGGAGCTCATGTTGGCCCAGAAGGTATCCGCATGAGCGATAAACTTCGTCCTGGGAAAGACTTTTAGCATCGTATCGAAGCGTTTGAAACCGCCGTTGAAGACAGCGTTACCGGAAGCCTGCGGCACGTCCCCGAAGTGAAGCTGAATAGGTACGTTCAAGTCGGCAGCGAGCGCATACATGCGCTTCATCTCGGGGCCGTCGCAGTCGACCTGATTCTTGATCTCGCCCAACCCGAGAGCGCCATCCTTCACGGCTTTCGTCAACAGGGCGGCGGATTCGGGCTTGGCCGGGTCGGCACTGACGAACCACACGAACCGGCCTGGATATTTTTCAGCCAGCGCCCGCGACTGCTCGACCGACTGCACGCGTGTGAGCAGGACCGCCTTGGTAACGCCGCTGCCGTTAATGTGGGCAAGGTTCGAGTCGCCGTCGGCGCGCAGATGAAGATGGATGTCGATCACCGGGCCGCCCCATTCATAGCTCGGCTGCGCCAAAAGCGAGGCCGTCGAGGCGACCGCAGCGGTACCGAGGAACTGCCTTCGGTTGATCATCAAATTCTTCACGGATAGTGTACTCCTGTCGGCGGACAGTCATGCAGCGTTGGCCGGCTGGTTATTTCGGCAGCGGCACGTTTCGCGCGAAGAGCTCGCAGTACGGCCGGCGCAACGCTTCTTTGACTACCGGACCATCGGCGGCGAACTCCAGATAGGCTTCGCTCTTAGAGTCGTGTTTGGGCCAGGCGATCAGCGACCCTCCGTTGGGATTTCCCGTCTTGGCGAAGTTCGTCCAGTATTCCTGCATCTGATCGGATAGTTTTCGATCCAAAGGATTGCCGGCCTGTTGCAGGAGATTGCCAAACACATATTGCAGCTCCCAGGAATGCACCGCGCCGCGCGGCTCATACGCCCGGGTGAACTCGTATTCGTAGGTGGCGTGCTTCACGCTATGCCAGTTGGCAATCACCTCCGCGGAGCAGCGGAATTGAATATCCGTTCCGAATTGGGCATTGGCATCGCCGTGCGGCGGATACGGGGCGGACTGAGCCGCGGTGTAAAGCTTGACAGCTTCCGAAGCCAGGCTTCCGTAGTACTCCTCGATGGCTTTCTTAAGTCCCTCGGGTCCGCCGGGCGTGCTGCGCTCACGACCGTTGTTTCCGATGATGAGAGGAACCGGCGCTGCCTCCCCGGCCCGGAAGACTTCTGCCGGGGGTTTCGGAAGCGTGTAACTATCCACGTTCGGCTCCGGACGCAGCGGTCCTCTGCCACTGTAAGGCGGAGAGGCTCGCAGCACATCCGCCGCCGAAAGCGCGCGGAGGTACTTGAGGGAACTGTTGGGCGGCGCCTTGAGAGATTCGGCGATTCTCACGCCGGCCTGTTCCAACTGGCTGAGGGGCGGGGTCATCTTCCCGCTAATCATCACCGTGCCGCTTTCTTCGATGGCGTGCTGGAACAACCCCTTGGCCAGCGGCGAGGTCATCAGCAGGCCCGTGTCGTGAGCGCCGGCCGACTGGCCGAACACCGTAACGTTTCCGGGGTCGCCGCCAAATCGGGCGATGTTGGCATTGACCCATTTCAGCGCCGCTACCTGATCCAGCAGCCCGTAGTTGCCGGAAGCGTGATGTGGAGATTCGGCGGTCAGTTCCGGATGGGCCATGAAGCCGAACAGGCCAAGCCGATAATTAATCGTCACTACGACGATGCCGTGGCGAGCGAGCCGCTCGCCGTCGAAGGGCGGTTCGATTCCAGCCGCTCCCATCGCCGAGCCGCCCATATTGCCTCCTCCGTGAATCCAGAACATCACCGGTTTCCGCGAGTTTGCCGGCCAATCGGAGGTCCAGATATTGAGGAAGAGACAGTCTTCGCTTCCTTTCGCCGCGACTTTATCGTTCCACCCCGCCGCGATCTGCGCGCAGGGAGCGCCATAATCGCCGGCGTCTTTCACGCCCGTCCACGGCTTTACCGGCAAGGGCTCGCGCCAGCGCAGATCGCCCACCGGCGGCTGGGCGAAGGGGATGCCCTTAAATACGGCGCCGCCTTCCTGGGGGAGCAGGCGGCCCCGCACTTGGCCCCCGTTGACAGTCACGACGGGGTCCGAATCCGCAGCACAAAGCATAACTGCACAGAAAGCTAAAGCCAACAGACGCATGTCCGTTCTCCTCTCATTCACTAAAATACGATTTTGAGGCCGTACTCCAACTGCCGGCCCACGGTGTTGGCGCTTTGACGCAGCGCCTGGCCAAACGTGGAGCTCGTCACGACCAAGTCGGGATCGGCGCGGTTAAGCCGGTTGGTCAGGTTGTAGGCCGCCATCCGGAACTCGGTCCGAATCCGCTCCGTGATGTGGAAACTCTTCGAGACGTTCGCCTGAATGTCCCAGAAGATCGGGCCCCGGGCGTCCGGATATTGCCACGGGTTGGTGCGCGGCGTGTAGGCCGGCAGGACTTTAAATACCGAAGTGTCAAACCATTTCTGCGGGGTAGGATTAGTGAGGGCCGGATCGCCCGAAGCAATCATCGGCCCGAATCGGAGGTAGTCTCCCGAGCTGAAGTACCAGGTGCCCACCGTTTGCCAGCCGCCCAGGATGGCGTTGGGGAGCCCATGCAACTGGCTGAGGAAGGGGCGTCCCTTTCCGAACGGCAGCTCATACGTGCCGCTAACCGTCACACGGTGGTGGGGATTGATGCTGTCAATGGTGGAAAACTGTTGCTTGTAGGTGGCCAGGTCGTCGAAGAACTGGTCGTCCCGTTCCTTGGCCCAGTTATAGCCGACCAGGAAGGTATAGCCCTTCGAAAAAGGCTTTTGCAGCTTGACCTGGATGGCGTCGTAGCGCTCATTGCGGCTCGACATCCAGGACTGGAACAGATTTCCATATTGAGGGTACGGCACCAGGAGCGTTTTCAAAGACACGGTCTTCTGGTTGCGCAGGGGCCCCGGGAATTGGGCCGGTGTCAGGTATTGATAGAAGGGGTTAGCCACCGCGGCATCGAGCGCGGTCTTGTTGGTGTAACCGATCTGCGGGTCCATCAGGTTGAGGTTATAGACGTACGCCAAATGACGGCCGAAGTTGGCGAAATAGGTGACTTCGGCCAGGATCTGACTCGGCAATTGCCGGGAGAAGGTCACGTTGAAGCGGTCGTTGACGCCACGCTGGTAATTCTGATTGGTGAACGTGACGTTGTCACCCAGACCCAAATACGGTCCGAAGCCCTTCCCCGGCGGCGAAATCAAGGGGTTGCCGGAAGGGAACGGATTGGCGAACGACTGCTGCGGAACTCCCTGGATCAAGTCGATGGGGGTCTGTCGGGTGTTGAAGCCCGGATAGGGGGGCGCCAGGACGCTGGGGACGGTGGCGCCGGTGGGGGCCAGGACATTAGTCAGCAGGTCCGTCGGGATCACGAAGCGGGCGAAGCCGATGCGCAGCGCGGTTTTGTCGGTGATCTTGATGGCCACACCGATACGCGGCATGAACACGGTCTTTTGGATGTTCCAGACACCCGGATGGCCGCCATCGGTATAGACCCACGCGCCATTGTAGACAGGAGGGGCGGTTCGCAGCGCGACCGCCGAAGCCGGCAATACCGGCGGGGTCTGCTGCATCACCGTGTTGGCCTGCGTGAGGTCGAGGAAGCGTGACTCATTGTGGTTCGGATCGTGGAACGGAATCTCCAATTCGTAACGCAAGCCGAGATTGAGCGTGATCCGTTTGTTGAGTTTATAGTCGTCCTGGAAGAACGCCGAGTACAACTCGGTCTGCGTGTAGGCGACGGGCGCCGTAATCATGGTGGAGTCGGCGGCCACGGCCCCGGTAAGGAAGCTGGCAAACTCGTCTCCGACCACGCGGGTGTTGGGGTTGAGATAGGTATTGGCGGTCATCGCAGGGCTAAAGGAGAAGGTGGTGACGGGCGTGGTCACGGAACCGCCGCCGGTCCGCCTCGTGTCGAACCCCACTTTCAGGAAGTGAGAGCCTCGCTGGTGCGAGATCTTGCCCCCGTAGCTGCTGCCGTTAATGTGGCTGAGCCACATGGTGCTATTCCAGTTTCCGTAGAAATTGGACCCGCCCAGAGAAATCACGGGCAGGATGATCCCTTGACCATCCGTCTGGATGTATGACTTGTACCACGGATTGTTGGGCCACCATTTCGACCACGAATCGGGAGTCTGCTGGTATTTCGGGTAGCTCCAGTCATCCCTCATGGTGTGGTATTCGGCGTGGAAGTCGACCACGGTATTGGAACTAACGGTGTAGACTACGTTTCCGGTGAGCGCGAATGTATACCGGGCGGTGCCGTGCGGCATGAACGAGTCGTATTGCATCATCAGCGGGGCGATCTCGTTCTGAATGGTGTGGTAGCGGCTGACTCGTCCGTAGACTCTCCATTTTTCGGAAGCGTACCAGTCGGCGCGATCCGAGAGGTTCCAGTAGTTCCAGTTGAAGTACTGTTGATATTTGAAGTTGTTGGTCCCCGTGATGTTGTCGGGCACGGCGTTGGGCATGAAAATCCCGCCGATCAGTTTGGCGGCCAGCGGGTCTTGGAGGTTAGCGGGGATGACATTGTTCGCAAACGGTTGCCGGGTCACCGTCCCCGTCGCTGGGTTAAGCACCGTCGTAGAGGGGTCGTAGATCGTGCGCACGCCTCCATTGATATTGAGCGATTTGGAGAAATCGCCGGTGCGCTCCAGCGCCGTCGGTACGGTCCGAAGAACCAAACTGGGCTGCAACTGCTTCCATTGCTCATAACTGGCGAAATTGAACAGCTTGCCTTTTAGAATCGGGTTGCCGACCGATCCTCCCCAGATATTGTATTTGGAAGAGATCGCGCTTCCGGTGGTGCGGTCGCTGACAGCATTCAAAGCGGGATTCCGGCCTAAGTAAAAGGCCGTGCCGTGCCAGTCATTGGTGCCGGACTTCGTGGTCATGTTGACCACCCCGCCGGCGCTGTGCCCGGCTTCCGCATCCACGCTATTCTGCGTCACGTTGACTTCCAGAACGGCGTCCGTATTGGGTGTGTAGCTGGCCTTGGTGCCGATCGAGATTGGGCTGCCGTCCACCAGCAGATCGTTCTTGAGGCTGGTGCTGCCGCCCAGGTCGATGCTGTTTGCCGACAGGGACTGAAAAGGGTTCATCTCGTTGCGCCGCGTTTCCAGTACCGCCGGGTTGAGCAGCGACAATTTGAAGGGGTTGCGATCCAGGCGGGCGATATCTTCGACCAGCTTGGTGTCGACGGTCGTTTTCATGCTGGTGGAATTGAATTCGACGGCGGCGGGGCTGGCATCCACCGTTACCGTCTCCTGCACGCCACCCGGCTTGAGGACGGCGTCCACCGTAATGTCGGCCTGGGCCCGTATGGCCACATTTTCCTGGACAAACCTGCTAAACCCGCTCGTTTCGATCATGACGGTGTACGAGCCCGGATCGACGTAATCGAAGCGGTAAAGGCCAACTTCATTGGTCGACTTCACCGTGCGGACGCCGGTGTTGGCGTTGAATAACGTGACGGTGGCTCCGGGAACCACCGCTTCGCTGGTATCGGTCACCCGGCCTTGCACCTTGGCCCGGAAATCCTGGCCGTAGATGGCTGTCAGGGCGCCAGACAGCAGAAATACGAGTAGCAGAGACAACCTGGTCTGATTCATACTGCCCCCCATAAAGCGAAATCCAAGATGTTGGAATATTCGTCGGGAGGATAGTATCTCCGTACACCTGGTCTAGGTAGGACCTTACGGTAGCGACCTCCGCCTGCGGGAATCGGGCCTGAAATGAATCAGATAGAAGGCTCCCGGTGGCACGTATCGAGAGGTATGATACGGGCCGCCGGGTCTGAAAAGGCCGGTTCAGAATTCGAAACGCAGCGTGGTCGAAAGAACTCGCTGCGGCAGAGTGGCCGTGTATTGGCCGTACTGCGTGTTCACGTTGGTCGTACCGAGCAGTTGCAGGCTGGTGCCGATGGTGGAGAACTCCGTGTGGTTGAAAACGTTATACGCTTCGATGCGCACCCGCAGAACGCGCCGTTCGTTGTGTCCCAGGGGAATCCGCTTGTCCAGGGTGACATCCAGGTTGTACCAGGACGGCTGCCGCAAGATGCCAAGCCCGATGTTCCCGAACGTTCCTGGCGCCGCCAGGGTGAAGGCGGAAGTATTGAAGTTGGTGTAAAAGCTCTGTTGGAAATTCTTCGGGTCTCCGATCGCCTGGCAGCGCGCGCCCGCCGGATTGCTGGCACTCCACGCTCCCACTCCGGAGAGCGAGGGATCGGAGTTGACCGGTCCCGGCGACAGGGAGGAACAGTCCGGGGTCACCGGCGCGCCGGTTTGGAAGGACGCGATGCCGGAGAGTGTCCAGTTGCCGAGAACCTGCTTCGCTACGGCGTGCGAAGAGACCGCCGGTATCCGGTACGAGTAGTTGATGTTGAGGACGTGCCGGCGGTCCCAGGCCATCTGTCCGTAGTACCAGTCGCGATAGCTGTGGAATGGATCGGCAACGGTGCAGCCGGAGCCATTGGCGGCAACCGCGCCGCAGGTGCCGAGCGCTTTGGAGAACACATACGCCGCCCCGAACTGCAAGCCGTGGCTCAGCCGATGCTGGGCCTGCAACTGCAAACTATGGTAATTCACGGACGAAAGGCTGTCGCTGTAGTAGGTGATGGTGCCCATCCCCGGGAAGCGCGTCCGCAGCAGATTCGGATTAAGCTCCGTGTTGTTGAAAACATTAGCGGGATTGGCGTACGAGCCTTGCGGAATCGGGTTCAACTCCGTGGTGGTTTGCGCGTGGCGGTCGAAGTTCCCCACGTAGGCGACGTCCAGGACCGTGCCGAAGCCGATATCGCGCTGAATGGTGAGATTGAACTGGTGGTTGCGCTCAATTTTTTGCTCGCCGTAGAGGGCCACCGCGTTGGTTGGTGAAATGGCAGCAGAGGCAGCCGCCTGGGGGATCTGCGCAATCTGGCTGTAGTAGACCACGGGCGTGAAAATGGTCGGCGGAGCGCCGCGGCCCTGGACGAAGTTGGCATTCGGGCGGCTATAAAAGGTTCCGAATGAGCCGCGCACGGCGGTCTTGCCATCGCCGAAAATGTCCCACGCAAAGCCCAGGCGGGGCGTGAAGAGCAGGGTCGGAAACTGGGCAAAATCGCCTTTTCCTGTCAATCCGTTAATCTTCATGCCGTTGACGGGGCTTCCGGAGCCCGGCACGATGGTGTTCTGGAGGGCGGCAAACGTGGTCGCGCCGGTAAGCGGGTCAATGGCTACGTTCTTGCCGCCAACGTTCGCCGGACGGTAGATCCGGGCCGCCTGTTTTGGATCCCAGAGTTGCGAATAGAATTCGGAATACGAGTTGGAGTCGTCCTGCATCAGCCCCACGTGGTACCACCGCAAGCCATAGTCAAGCGTGAACCGGCGGCTGACTCGCCAGTTGTCCTGGACATAGCCTTCCAGTTCGACAAAGTGTGGATTCGGCAGCAGCCGGTTCGTGGCTTCGGTATAGGTCTGAAACACGCCGAGGAGTGCGTTCGAATAGCCGTTGCCTGTGTCCAGCGGATTATTCACGTTGCTGCCGAAATTGAAGACGCCCGCGTAGTTGTACCCGGATGCCGGCTCGATCTTGGAATTGTACTCATAATAGACACCGGCTTTGAGGCTGTGTGTACGCAGCACCTTGCTGATGTCGTCCTGAAAGGAATAGGTGTCGTTGAAATTCTTATAGGGAATAGGAAAGGTGTTGTTCGTCGTGGCATTGCCGGTATACCCAGGAATGAACGCCCCCGGATTCGACAGTGCGCCTCCCGCAAACGTCGCAGCCGGCAGGTAGTTTTCGTATTGCGAGCCGGTAGGGAAAGGCCGCAGGGTGGGCGGATTCAAACTGCTGCTGCGGAAGTAAGTCGAATCCGATTCCGCACCCTGGCGGTAATAGCCGAAGTTATTGTGACCCACTCCCACCACCATCTCGTTGACCAGGGTGGGGCTGATGATGTTCGTGATGTGACCCGCCCAGTTATAGCCGGGGAGGAAGTTGACCAGCGGGCCGACGCCCGGCGAGACCATGAACTCCTGAACCTGATCGCGCGTGTCGTTACCCCAACGCACATACATGTTCATGTGTTCCGTGATCGCGTAATCGGCCCTGATGATGTCATCGCGCCGGTGATAGTAGGGCGTGGCGCTGGCGATGAAATTGGCGGTGTACTGCTGTCCGGGCGCCGGATTCACATATCCGTTGGGCTTGGCGAAGAGGTTCAAAATTGCCTGGCCGGTGGGATCGATGCGGTCCTTGGGGATGATGTTATTCGTGAATTGCTTTCCCGTCGTCGGATCGATGATGGGAATCTGCCTGCCGACCGAGTTCACGGAATTGGAGAAATCGCCATTGCGTTCCGCAAGGGTAGGCAGATTGGCCGTGGACACCGCGGTAGGCTGGGCAACACGAGTGAACTCCTGGGAAACGAAGAAGAATAACTTCTTCTTATCGCTGTTGAACTTCTTGGGAATGAAGATCGGGCCGCCCAGGCTGTAGCCGCCCACGAAATACCGGTAAATCGGCCGCGCGATCCCCTGCCGGTTATTGAAGAAGGTGTTGGCATTCATGTCTTCGTGGCGGCGATTCCAGAAGGCCGTGCCGTGAAACTCCTGGGTGCCGGACTTCGTGACCATGTTGATCCCTCCGCCGGCCGTTCGTCCGTATTCGGCCTGATAGGCGCTCGAGAGCACACGCAACTCGCCGATCGCATCCATATTGGGCGAAACATACACGGCGTTGGCGCCTCCCTGATCCAGTTCCGTCACGCCATCGAACGTCACGTTCTTGGTATTGGTGGCCATGCCGTTGATGTAGAGGTTGCCGGCCGACCCGGGACCCGCCAGGCTGCGGTCGGTATTGGCGTCCACAATGCCTGGGACCAGGCGCATGAACCCGAACGGGTCGCGCCCTTTCAGCGCCACCTGGCTCAATTGGTTGCCGTCGATCAACGCACTTCTTTCGCTACTTGCCGTTTGCACGGGAGTAGCCTGGGCATTGACGGATACCTCCTCCGACAGCGCGCCGATTTGGAGGACCAGCCGTCCAAGGTCGCGATTCTCCGAACTGGCCAAATCAATATCCTTCATTTCGAGAGCCTTGAAGCCGCCGGCCTGCACGCGAAGGGAGTAGTGCCCGGGCCGCAGATCCAGGACGCGGAACAGACCTGCGTCATTCGACGTGGCATCATGCACCGCGCCGGTGGCTGCTTCGGTGAGGGTGAGGGTGGCGCCGGGAATTACCGCATCGGCAGGGTCGGTCAACGTACCCAAAATCGTGCTGGTCCCGGTCTGGGCGTGGGCACATACTACAAGAGCTGCCGCCAGGCACGAACGGCGCAACATTTTTGAAAGCCCAATCAACATCCTGGTTGTCTCCCTTCCGTCTATTGCTTGGTATCGAGGGGGTGTGTGGCCCTCTCCTGAAATTCGTTCTGTAATTTCAAGCTGTTTTCGTCGGCTTTGGCCGCACGAATGGCATTGGCGATCCTCCCGATCAGAACCTTCATACTGGCCTCACCGCGAGCGGCGTTGGCACCGGCGGCATCACCTTGGTAGTGATTCGGAAATCGCGAATACCAGGTGATCCCGGTGCTCATGCCCGGCGGCAGGTCTAAACGTTTTTGGTCCGCGCCCGATTCCGAGGAGGCCCGCTCGGGATGCACCAGGTCGGGACGAGACGCCATCACGTTCGACAGTTCGCCTTCGCCAGCATGCCCATCGACGCCGGGACGGCTGGGCGCTGCCGCGCCGGTGGGTTCGGGCCCTCCGGTATTCGAGAAGGAATACACCACGTATCCCTTGGCGTGCTCGATCTGAACGTGCACGAAATATTGCAGCAGGGCGTTGTTGCCGCCGTGGCCGTTGACGATGATGATTTTCTTGCATCCGTTGCGAGCCATTTCGGCGGTAGTTTCCTGGAGCAGCTCGAACTGCAGGTGGTCGCTATAAGCGATCGTGCCCGGCTGGTGCTTTGCCTCGAAGATCTGCCCGAAATAATATTCCGGGAAAACCAGGGCGTACTCCTGTTTGGCCGCATTCAAGCTGGCATAGCGGACATTAATTAGGTCGGTTCCCAGAGGACCCGCGGGGCCGTGTTTTTCGACGATTCCGAAAGGCAGCAGGCAGGTGGCTTTAGCTTGCTCCAGCGCCTTAACGAAATCCGGCCCGGTGAGCTCCTCCCATTTTACGGAAACCGATTGCGCCCGGCCCGCGCACACAGCTAGGGCCAACGTCAGAATCAGACGGTATGACATGCGTTCAGGTCCTCCTAAAAGGTCAGCCGCAGCGCGAACTGCACCAGCCGCGGCTGGTTGCGCACCGCGGTAACGATCCCGAATGAGGCGTTCCCCAGTTGCGCGTTGGGCGGACTGAATTGAGTCCGGTTGGCGACGTTGAAGAACTCGGTCTCAAACCGGAGCTTTACGCGTTCGGTGAAAGCCGTGGTCTTCGACAGCGCGACATCCCAGTTGTTGATGCCGATGTTGCGAAGGCTGGGATCGGTGCGGCCCTCGTTTCCGAAAGCGAATGGGCCGGGCTGGGTGAAGCAGGCCGTGTTGAACCACTTGTTTAATCGCTCCTGGGCGGCGCCCGGCATCTCTTTCTGGCAGCCGCCAACGACGTTGGGCCGGGGCGCGCCGCCGCCGAAAGAGTTACTCAGTGTGGTGGGCTGGGCTGTAAATACAAGCGGGAAACCCGATTGGAAGACGGACGTGCCGCTGAGTCCCCAACCGGACACCAGTTTCCCGCCCACCCCGCCGGCATTCCCGAGGACTTTGTGCCCCTTCCCAAACGGCAGATCGTAGACGTAGCTGAGCACGGCGCGGTGGGGAACGTCATAGCTGGCCAGCGCCTTTTCCAGACTCGCATTGTTCCAGTCCTGAACCGTGCCGGCGGCCGTTGTCTCGAGCCAGGAGGTGACGGTGTCGGTATTGCTTAAGAGCTTGGAGAACGTGTAGGTGCCCAGCAGCGTGCCGCCGAAAGCAAATCGCTTTTCCATCTTCACTTGCAAGGAGTGGTAGGTCGAGTTGCCGGCCATGTTGGAAACGTTGTTGACGTTTCCGTATTGCGGGAAGGGCCGCAGGAACTGCCCTTGCGCCACCGTGGGCTGCGCCAGAATTCCCGCCGTAGAAGGCACTTTTCCATAGAACGGATTCGCGACTTGTGCCAGCAGCGCGTTGCCTTGACCGAGGTACTGATCGGCGATTTGATTCACCTGAAAGTACGGAAATCCGGAAACGACGGGGTCCAGCGGAAGATGAGTGCCTTTCGAACCGGCATAACTCACTTCGAGAGCGGCGCCCCCGGGGAGTTCCCGTTGCACGGTGAAGTTCCACTGCTGCATGTAAGGATACGGTTGATCGGGAACCGGGGACTGAATGTTAGAGCCGATCAGGCTGCCGGCAAACGCCGAACTATGTCCCGGCGGTTGCACGAGGCCGTTCGGAAAGGGATTGCTCAGAGAGGCGAACGGAGTAATGCCGCCGTCCAGGCTGGAAACGAAAACCGTGGTGGCCTGATTGGCGGGAGTGGTCCATGGGGCATTGCCGAAAACCACGTCGTTCGGGAGGAAGGAAATCCCATAGCCGGCGCGGGTCACGGTCTTAGGATTGAATCGGAAAGCAAAGCCCAGGCGGGGCGCTACGAGGTTCCACTTGGCTGGGTGTATCAGGCGGCTGGGATAGTCCGCCGAATTGACCAGGGCGACGAGGCCCTTGAGCGGCAAACCGACCTTCTGGCCCAGCGGATCGGAGGCGCTCGGCAAAAGGACCGTGGCGGCATCGTGCCGCTCCGCGAAGGAGCCGGGATATTCCCAGCGAAGGCCGAGGTTGAGAGTGAGCCGGCTGCTGAGCTGGAAGGTATCGGCGACGTAGGCTCCGTGATACCACTGCCTCTGCGAGGCGACCACAACCTGTTGCGCCTGGCCGCTGGCCGCGTCGCCAAGCAGGAAGGACGCATAGGGATAGCCGGAGCCGGCGGGGGCTTGCGGGTTCAGCGCCGTAAAGCCGCTGTTGAAGACGAACTGCCCGCTGGAGTAATTGGTTTGCGCGTAGTTCCACTCGATCTTGCGCGATTCCTCCCCAAACTTCAGCGTGTGGCGGCCCAGGATCTTTGTGATGCTCCCGCTAAGGGCCTCGTTGTTGCTGGCATTGCGCACCGTGACGTAGTTGAAGGTCTGCATGCCCTGCACCTGGGATGCGGGGAACTGGGAGAAGGTCACCTGGTTCTGCAACTTGGCATAGGCCGGACCCCACAGGGACAGGTCCGCGCCGGTGTTGGGCGGATAGAATCCGAACAGGAACCGGATGTAAGAAACGCGGAAATCGGCAACCGTCGTCGGAGTGAAAGAGTACGTGTCCCCGAGAACCGCGTTGTTGGTGGAGTATCGCTGCTGGTTGGCGGTGGCTTTGTTGTGGAACAGATCGTTGGGGATGGTGTTGCCTAGCCAGCGGGAAAAGCGCGCGAAAAGGCGCTGCTTGTCCCCGATGACCTGGTCGCCGCGTGCGTTGATCTGGTAGTTGTCTCCGCCGCCTGTGCCGTTCGTCACGAAATTGTTCAGGATGCCGCCGTGAGTGGGCAACCCCCAGGAGTAGTTGTTCATGACCAGCGCCGTGGGGTCGAACCGGGCCTCGGGAATCCGGCGATTCGCGAACGGCTGCCGCGTATAGATCGGATTCCCATTGGCGTCCTTGGCGCAAGCTGCATTGCCATAGTTGCCGCAGACGGTGAGGGGATCGTAAATGGCAGGAATGCCCGCCGCGCTGAAGTCCCCGGAGCGCATGGCGGCGGTGGGTACGGTGGTTACGGTGGGAAGGCCAACGCGGAGTTTGAAATCCTCCCAAGTGAACGAGAAGAACGTCTTGTCCTTCTTGACCGGTCCGGCAACATTGGCTCCGTACTGATTCTGGTTGAAAGCGGGCCGCGCGATGCCGGAACGGTTATTGAAGAAATTGTTGGCGTTCAGGACCTTGTTGCGGAAGTATTCGTAAAGGTTGCCGTGAAAGGCGTTGGTTCCGCTCCTGCTGGTGAGGTTCACGACGCCGCCGGCGAACCGCCCGAATTCGGGACTGACGCTGTTGGTGGCGACGCGGAATTCCTGCACGGCGTCCTGCGTCGGCACAAGAATCGTGGAATTGACATAGCTCACGTTTAAAGGGGCGCCGTCAAAATAGGAGCCGCTCTGGTTGGCCATGCCGCCGCCGATCTGATAGTTGCCCCATCCGTTGGGATTCGTGGTTCCGCCGTTGTTCTGGTTGCCCATAGGGTTGCCGGACGTGGAACCTTGCGGAACCACTCCCGGCACCAGCGAGACCAGGTTGAGCACGTTGCGCCCGTTGAGGGGCATTTCCTGGACCGTGCGGCCCTCGACCACCTGGCTCAGGGAGGAATTCTCGGTCTGCAGCAGCGGGGTCGCGGCGGAGACTTCCAGGGTCTGCGTGACCTCGCCGACCTGCATGGCGGCGTCGATGCGGACGGTGGCCTGCACCTGCACTTGAATCTGATCGCGGGTCAGTCGGCGGAAGCCGGTCTTTTCAATCTCGAGCCGGTAAGCGCCGGGAACGAGGTTGACGAATTGGTAGCTGCCACTGGCGTCGGTTTGCGCGGCCCGTCGCTCGGAGGTGCCGGTGTTGATCAAGCTAACCATAGCGTCCGGTACGGCGGCGCCCGAGGCATCGCTCACAGCCCCCACGATGGAACCGAAGAATGTTTGTGCCGGCAACACCCGGCAGCCCAAATACAATGCGATACTCAGCGCTAGAGCGGCTATGGAACGGTAACTGATATGTGTCACGATCTATCTAACCTCCTCAACCAGATTTCAAGCGCCCCTGTGCGCCAGTACTGACTCACGAAGCTTGCCCGATCGAAGCGATCGGACACTCGTTGGGAAGGATGCTATTCCGTTTTCCCGAGCCTAACTAGAGCAATACGGTAGTATTTCGAATTCATTGCGAAAGCCATTTTCTATCAATAAGATGGATCGCTCAGCCCAAGCCGTAACGGACCGTATGATACGTGTAGGGCGGACGCCCGCGATCGCACCGGGCCCTGGTTCGGCGAACTGCCGCCTTACAGGCCGTTAACGGAACAGCAATTGCACGTACTCATTCCAGTACCTGCGCCAATTGATCCAAGTGTGACCGCCTTCGGTCTCATGGTACTCCTGCCGAATTCCGTGCTTGTTTTGAAACTGCGGGAGTAGACGAGGGCCGTCGGTCACTTCTCGTCGTCGAAGATAGCGGCCCCGCGGGCGGGCGGAACTGCCGGGCTTAGAGAGCTAGGCCGGCCTCCAAAACGCATCGCCAGTCGCAATAAATTCCACCGGCACTTCCGTGATAAATGACCGCAGCCACTTGGCGCAGTTGTCCATGCCCGCTTCTTCCCCGGCCTCGTGCGAAATGAGGATCATGCCTTTTTTCTCGCCCGCGAGTACCGCATCCCTAACGTACTCGATCGAGTCCCACTCCCGAGCTTCGCTCACCAGCAACAGATCCACATTCGGCAGGACGGCCATGTTTCCCGCGAGAGTGTGGGCGCCGCGGCCCACTTTGCTGACCTTGAGCTGCGGATCGCCAATCACGCGCACGCTTCGGCTGTCGAGAACCTTGGCCACGTGCTGCGCCACCGACTCCAGGGTTGCGGGCGGAATATTCCAGACCCGTTGGTCGCCCGCGGCCTGATACTGTTCCCAACCCAGCGCCCGGTTCCATCCCTCGAAGATGCCATCCGGCTTGCGGGCGTGCCAGTGATCGTGGAATCGCCAGACGACGAGATTGTTCTTTTGGGCGAACGCCAGCTTGAATTGATACATGGGGTCGCCGCCGAGGTCTTTCACTTCGTCTGCGTCGCTCCAGAACGTCGGCTCATGGGTAACGATCATGTTCTTGCCGGACGCAACGGCGCGCTGCAAGACATCCAATGTGGACATGAAGGTGCTCACGATGCCGTTCACAGGCATTTCCGGGCCGCCGATCTTGAACGTATCGCGGTAGGTTTTCGGATTCCATGGTATCCGCACCTGCTTCTGAATCCGTTCCACCACCTGGCCGGCGGTCAGCGCGCCGCTTTGCGCCCGGGCCGTTTGCCTGGCGACCAGCCCGCTTCCCGTGAGCAGAGCGAATTGCCGTCGAGAAATTTTCAGATCCGCCATGATGATCTCCTATGCCGGTTTCGGCGACCAGAACGGCTCACCAGCCGAAATCCATTCCACGGGCACCTCCGAAAGGAACGTCTTCAGCCACGCGGCCACTTCTGCGCTGCCAGGCTCCTCGGAAACCTCGTTGCCCAGGACGATCAACCCTTTCTTCTGACCGGAAGCGATGACGTCCATAAAATAGGGGCTGGCTTCCCATTCCACGGGTTCCCCAATGACGACGGCGTCGACGCCCGGCTCCCTCAAGATCCGCTGCAATTCCGGCACGAGGAAGAACCCGTGGCTCAATGCCGCCTTAGTGACTTTCGTTTGCGGATCGCCGATAACTCGCATTCCGCGGACTTTCAGCTTGTCGTGAATGCTCTTCGCCATAGCCTGCAATGAGGTCGCCGGAGGAGCGAAGAAACAATCCCCAGCCTGGTATCGCTGCTCGCCGGCCTTGGCAGCCGTCTTGTGGTACTTGTCCCATCCCAAAGCCATCGCCAGTCCCCGCAACTGGCCGTCCACTTTGCGGCCGCCCCAGTTTTCGTGGAACTGCCAGATCACCAGCTTGTTCTGGCCGATGTACTCTTTCTTGAAGAGGTAGGTCGGGTTCTTTGCCACCTGTTCCCGATTCGCCGGCTGACCGCTCCCGGAGTACACCGCTTCCCGTATCCAGAAAGGAGACTCCCGGCTGATGATCATGTTCTTTCCGCCGGCCACGGCGCGCCGCAGGACGTCCAGAGTGGGAGCGAACGTCGTCACGATGCCAGTGACTTCGGCTTCGGGATTGCCTGCGTGAAACACGTCGGTACTGGAGTTGCGCCATGGGGCGCCCAGGTTTTTTTGAATTCGGTTCACTACTTGCTGAGCTGTGATCTTCTCGCTCATTAGTTAAGCCTCGTAGGATTAGAAGTAGACCTTGGCTCCGAGTTGAATCTGGCGCGGTCCGCCCGCGCCGGCGAGCGTCCGGACCGAGTTCAGCGCTCCAAACCCGAAGCGGCCGCCTCCACCGCCGAGCGCACTCGGCAGGTTCGTGATCTTACCGCTGGCGTCAAACGTCGGCGTATTATTGAAGCCGGCAGTGCCCACCGTGGCGCTGCCCCATTGGGTGTGGTTGAACGCGTTGTACAGTTCCAGGCGGAGTTGGAGGAAACGCTGCTCGTTGTGCCCCAGCGGGAATTTCTTGAACAGGGACATGTCCCAGTTGTTCAGACCCGGGCCACGCATCGGCCGGACAGCGGAATCCATTCCCGTGCTGCCTACCACAGCGGGTTTGAAGCACGAAGCGTTGATGAACGCATAAAGGGAACGGTCGCCAGGCGAAAGGTTGGGATTGCAAGTGAGTACGGGCCGCGGGGCCCAGCCTTCCGAGCCAGTG
>PSRJ01000227.1 GCA_003175985.1 Terriglobia bacterium | reverse complement strand
ACCCTAGCTCAGTTGGTAGAGCGGCTGATTCGTAATCAGCAGGTCGCCGGTTCAAGCCCGGCGGGTGGCTCCAGCAAATCAACCATTTACACGTTATTGCAGGGATCTTGAAGCCGCGTTGGTAGCAACCGTGGTAGCAACGGGCTTCTCGGGGCCGTTTTCCATCCGCGTCAATAGCGTGTCCATCGTATCGGCCGCGGCGCGTTTCGCCTCAGAGTAGACATGCTGGTACACGTTCTGCGTCAGCCGAATATCGGAATGGCCCACGATTTCGGCAATGACCTTCAGCGGAACACCTTGGGCACCCAGTAGCGATATGCAGGCGTGGCGGAGATCATGAAATCGCTGCTTGGGGAGTTTCGCGGCTTCCACCAGAGCATTGAAGTCCTTCAAGATCTTGCGGTCGTCGATTGGCGTACCGATAGTGCTGGTGAAGACGTGTCCGGTTTCCACCCATCGGGAACCCGCGAACGCGCACTCTTGTTTCTGGCGTTCGCGGTGAGCCTTGAGGCTCGTTACGCACTTCGCGGGCAGTTCTATCAGTCTTTTGGATTTCTCCGACTTCGGTGGGAGCAGAGTCAATCTCCCGTGTTTTTCTCCAGGATGCTTGACCCGTTGAAGGGTATGCCGCACAGTTATTCTCCCAGTGTCCAGGTCAACATCGGACCACAATAGACCGCTGCACTCGCCGGATCGTAAGCCGACCGCAAGCCCGACCGTGAACAGCGCCTCAAGACGATGGCCCATTGCGGCTTTCAGGAACCGCGCTGCTTGTTCGGGGGTAAACGGGGAAAGCTCCCGTTTCTCCACTTTTGGAGGAGTTGCCAATTGCGCGACGTTCCGCACGATTAAATCGCCCTTCAGTGCTTCATTCAAGGCGACCCGGAGTACTACTCGCAAGTACCTCACCAGGGCCGAGGAGTTTCCGGCGGTCAGTTTTTCGTTGAAGAACTGTTGAACCCTCTGCAGCGTCAGCTTCGAGAGCGGAACATCCTTCATGCCGGGAATGGCGTCTAGTTCTCGATCTTTCCATTCGTTGACCGGAACCGTTTTTGAAAGGTGGTTCCGTACCATCTGCTCATACGAGCGGTACGTCTTTGGCCGAACTGACGGCTTTACGGTGTGCTCCAGCCAGGCGGCGAGAAAATCACCAACGGTCTGCTTTCCCGGTTTGATGTTGATTCCGCGGTCTCGGTCACGGAGCGCTGCGCTGAGGTCGTTCGCCACCTCGCGACGTGTTGCCGCGCTGAAGATTTTGCGGTCCGGAGTACGCTTTCCATCCGGGCTGATTTTCCAGCCCACCATCACAGCAGCGCGCCAGCGGCCATCTTGCATTTTATAGATCGAACCTTCGCTATTTCCGCGTCGCTTTGCCATCTTCTGAACTCCTATTAGGGAACTTTGTCCACTAAAGATCGTGCGCGCCGTTTCCGCAGTCGATAGCCACATTTTTCCGAGCAGTACAGCGAACGAGGATTTCTTCTGATGAAAAGAGTGCCACAGCATTCGCACGACTGCAGAGTATATCCGCCCATCGCGTCTTGTAAGGCCATCCTCGCGAATGTGCAGACTAGTGAGGGAGAGTTCCAGGTTTCTGCCACTGTGCCATCTGTTCTATAGTGCAGCCCGATCGAAAGCGGTGCCAAGTATCTTTCCAAATAGCGCGGCGTGGCGAGACGCTCACGAAGGGTCTTCTCCTGGGCAGGTTTGGTGGCAGATCGCCCACCATCGAAAAGATGCCGACAGGCGGCACCAAAGAGTCTCGCGTGTGCATCGAAAAGCCAAAACGGCTCGGAGTAGATGCGCCAGAACTGCTGTGTACCGGGCCTGGGGCAGTCGAATACTTCGGATCGCGGTTCGGCAATCCTACTAAAGAACACGGCGGGCAATTCCGATGCTGGAATCGGGTGGTCTGGGCTGAAGTCAAACTTCACACGCCTAAAGGCAGTCGATCTGAAGAAAACGTTGGGCGCTGTATAGGCTGGATGGCTGGTTTCAACGTAGTCCCCTTCACGCTGGTCAACGATTGCCTCAAGTTCTGAATAGTTGCTTCTGGCGTCAAGTGGACTAAAATGCGTGGCCAGTCGCCATTCGCCTCCGATCCACTCCCATTCATACGATTTGAACCAGCGTTTTTCATCACCCACCCAACGGGGAGGCTTTTGAATCCGATACGCAGTTTGCGGGAGGACACCGAGCAACCCATGACGCGCGCACCACTCCAGCACCATTTCGATTCGGTGGGGGACCTTCAAATCTGTCAGGGCAAACAGGGCCTCATAGGGACGCGGAAATCCTTCCTGCGTATTGCTGAGGTCGTATTGTTCCCAAGGGTCATACCATTCGAGCGTCGCGGAGGGTGCGGGACAGATGTATCCACCCGGCAAATCTCCGGGCCGCTCTTCCCGATGAAATTCGTACTTGCTAAATCTGCACCAAAGCCCCTTCAAGGGTTTTACGGGATTGGCAGGCGTCATAGAAGGCGTGTCCCGGATCTTTCCTGTTTCACTCGGGACAGAAATAGTGTACTCCTTGGGTATGCACACTACAAGAGAAATCGCGGTGGTCTCCACGGAAAAACTCCTTCTGAAGGCTGATGAAGTCGCACGGCGCCTTTCATTGGGGCGCGCCACCGTGTATTTGATGATGGCTTCCGGCGAGCTGCCGACTTTCCGCAAAGGACGAGCCGTGAGAGTGCCGGCGCGCGCGCTGGAACAGTGGATTGAACGGCAGACCGCCCCAGCCGAGGCCCGATAGCATTGGGGAACACCGCACCTTTCCTGCTTCCGAAGGCGCCTAAGCCGAAACGCGCCAGGGCGCGCGTCGAACCGGAAATCTCTTGGACACATGTCCCGCGGATTGAGCCGGGACAATATCCCGCGCGCTCCCGGAAAGCGAACGTCTACTTCGACCGGCAGTTCAAGCGTTGGGTTTGTGCGGTGCAATTCGACGTGCTAGACAGTTCCCTTGTCGAGGTCATCGCGAGCCTAACCTGGTTCCTGAACCTCGGTCCCAGGGAAAAGCCAAAAGCCACACGGCGCAGCAAGTTCTGGACAGCGTGTCTGAAGGCAAACGGCGGGCAACCAAAGCGGCGCGACAGAATAACAGCGCGTATCTTTGAGGGCCGGTACGCCGTGGTGAGAGTGGAAGACACGCGGAAAAACCATCGGCAGATCGCTGTTAACAGGGATGAGTGCTACAGCGTAATCCGCGACGTGATTGAGTGGCAGACCGGCGGGCCGTCACGATGAAAAACGCAAATGCGCCGCGTTTTCTTCGGATCAAACAATCATCCAAATCATGCTATCAAGGCAGGCTTAATGCAAATCGCCTGCGAACAGACAGTTACAGACATTCATTGTCAAAAGTGGGGCACTATGAAATCGAGCTTCGGCCCGAGCCGGGGTCGAGGGATCAAACCATCTCATCCCAAGGGGCGGGTGAACGCGCCGTAAACGTGTTCACCCGTCAAAGGCACCGCGGTTGAGGCCGCGGCGTACAGAAGAAGGAACAGCCATGATGATTAACCAATTCGCTGAGAAACACAAGCTGAGAATCGCACGCGATGAATGCGGCGATGTAATCATCCGTGGTAAGCGAGGGCACCTGTATTTCGACGGCCGCACGCTCTGCGCCATGTGGGCCGATGCGCCACCGATGAATCGCACTCGGCTTCAAAGCCTCGGTGCCATTTGCTGGCAGGGCGATATCGGGTCAAACACAAAAGGGCGGCGCGTGCAAGATGCTTGGGTTCGTGGCATCGGGCCGGAGGCTTACCGGCTGGCTATCCGAATGGTGGGAGCGAAGGCGCGCCGCATCATGTCGCCGGGACAGAAAGCGGCACTGGAGAGAGCACGGCTGGCAAGTCCCCTAATTCCGATCAGGACCGTGTAGGATCGCGCTCCCATGCCGTAGATTGCATCGGAAGAGGCGGGGTATAGGGAAACCTTAAGGTGCCATGTTCGGCGCAAGCGTGACATGGTTTTTTCGTGAGGACCCTCTAATGTCTAATAACATCAGTCTGACTGACCCGCGGCCTGGTTTCAGCCGGGCAATAAATATGGCAAGGGCCCGCCAGTAGGCAGCCGGAACCAGGCGACCATCGCATTTTCCGCGCAATACGCGCGCTGCGCGCGGGCGCGTCATGGGGTCTTTACGAAAGAGGACTGAAATGGGTGTAATCGAAGCACGAGCGGGACGGACAAACCTTCGCAGAGCACATCAATGCAAAGGTAACCGGCGGCTTCATGCGTGATGACGGTATTCTGTGGCGGAACTGAGGGATTTTCGGCGTAGTACGCGCGCGCGTTATGGAGTCTTACCGGAGAACTAAACGATGAAAAAACCGAGGTGCGGAGCAAAGACGCGGAAGGGTACTCCCTGCCAGGCGTCGGCGATCTGGAGCACGAGGAGCAAGCGGTATACCCGATGCCGCAATCACGGCGGTTGTTCCACGGGACCGACGACGGCGGAGGGCATCGAGCGTATACGGCGGGCGGCAACGAAGGACGGCCGCTACTCGAAGAGGCCGGATGCCGGGCCGTCTGTCATGTGACGCAAAAGTCGAATGACAGCAGATACTGAAAGGACCGCTGGAAGGGAGACTTCTGGATGACAGAGGATTCGAAGGCACGATGGAAGCGCCGGTTCAAGCTGGCAACCATTATGGGTGGATGCTGGCTTGCACCCGTGGTGCCGTTCTACACGGCGTTCGTCGTTCAGAACCTTTGGAACTGGTTCCTGGCAGATGCGCTGCACGCCTCTACCATTTCCTACTGGCAGTCCTTCGGAATCCTACTGGGATTTTGGCTGCTTGCTCAAGCGAAGGAGAGTGAGTCTGGAAATGAAACTCGATGGAATCGGGCGTTTAGCATGTTGGAAGCAATCGTCCCACAGGAGAATTTGACGATCCTGAAGGAAACCTTCAGGAAGGAAGATGAGTCATGGCCCGCTATCGTTGCGGCGGTTGCTCCGCAGACCCGGATGGCGATTGCTAATTCATTTGCCTTGTTGATCGGCTGGGCGACTCACACGTTTCTGATCTAGCCCGCGATGTTACCCTTTCGCGCCGCATTGTGCTTTGCGGCACGTGCGCAAGATCTTCTTTATTTTCAGCGTTAATACTTTTTCTTCAGAATTGGTATTGACAACGGGCCAAAATAGGCGCATTCTGTAGTCATGACGAAGGCGCATGCGTACCTGAGAGTTTCCGGCAAAGGGCAGGTTGAGGGCGATGGCTTCATCCGCCAGTTGAAGGCCATTCGCGAATACGCCGCGGGCCACGATACCAAAATCGTGAATGTTTACCGGGAAGAGGGCGTGAGCGGTACGAAGGAATCCGCGGACCGGCCCGCGTGGTCGGAACTCATGACGGCGCTGCACTCCAACGGCGTGCGTACAGTGGTCATCGAACGCTTAGACCGGCTGGCGCGCGATCTGATGGTTCAGGAAACCATCATCGCGGACCTTCGGAAGCACGGCTTCGAGCTGGTGAGCGTTGCGGAACCGGACCTGATGGCGAATGACCCCACACGTATCCTCGTTCGGCAAATGATGGGCGCTGTAGCTCAATACGAAAAATCCCAAATCGTGCTGAAACTCCGCGGCGCGCGGATGCGCAAGCGGGCCAAAGAGGGACGGTGCGAGGGCCGGAAGCCCTACGGCTTCTACGAGAGCGAAACCAGCGCGCTGGAACGGCTGAGGACGCTGCGGGCCGAAGGTCTGGGATTTGATCGGATCGCCGCGCGGCTGAACGAAGAGGGAATCCCGACCCGCACGGGAAGGCCCTGGTATGGTGTTGTGGTCAATCGGATTCTGACCGGAAAACGGTAAACATCCGCGGCAGTCGCGAAATGGGCGGTAGGTACTTCCAAATAGTAACCCGCCATCTAACTCATTCGTCGTCAATCATCGGGATTTTGAGTAAGCCACGGATGGCCACTTTCTTCTTCTTCAGGCATAAGCCTACCGTAGGACGCAGCCAACTTCATCTTAAAGCGAATCCGGGCATCATCGGTCATCTGGAGAACCTTACGTTCCAAAATCCCTGGGAATTCGCTCACAGGTATTGATAGCACTTGACTGTAGTCCACGATCCAATCTCTTCCGTCGAGGCGCTCGTTTGCGGGAAGGTAAAAGTAGTTGAGGTAGCCTTTGTTTTCAGGGTTCATTGGGTACTTGTTTGCCCTGAGGCTCTCGAGCTTAGCCGGATCTTTAGCCGGCCCCGGCGGTATGCCCACGACACGAGCAAGCGCGATAGTTTGTTGCCTCGTTATTCTCCGTTCCGAGGTCGGCTCGATATCGCAACACTGCGAGATCACGGCAGCGAACCCGAATCTCACGAATAATTGACATTTCCAAGCGGGAATTTTTCGAACGCCGATCTCTTCGGCTTCGGCCCGAATCCCTTCGGCAGTGTCATCTTTCGGCTCCTCAACCGAAAGTTGCTGTTCAGGTTTCAAGATTGCACTCAAATCGCCGGACCGATGGATGCTCCCGAGGAATCGTGCATCTGCCGATACAATCAACGGATAAAGGACATTTTTGAGAATGTCCCCCTGACGCAAACTGGCCTTGTCCATGTCGGCGTCGGGTAAGAACATACGCGGTCCTGCTCGTTACCGATTCTCGTTGATTTTGGCAGGTCCCCCAGGGATCGCAGCCTGTGGTCTAGTTCGAGAAGATAAGAGCGATTGGAGCAAGCGAGCGCTCTTAGGACTTAGGGACGAAACCTGGGGCTCCTCTTCATCCTCAGCAAGCTGCCATTGTGCGACGATACTACCAAGTTCGATGAGAATAGTCTCGATCGCATCTTCGGGCGCCCTATCGATTAATGCGTGGCAGATTACGCGCCGACCCAGTGCTTCAGGCGAAGGATCTTGCCATGGCTCCAGAGGACTATACGTGTAGACATGCTGAATTCGTGCTTTGGAACTCAGAACCTCCCAACCGGTCCAGGTTAGTTTAGACGTGCCCGCCGTCTCCAGCAGGGGCGACCAGTTCTGGTTCCATAGCTTTGTCAAGGATGTTGGTGATACACCACCTGAATAGACGACCAGACTGCCGATTGAAGTAGTCGAGTTTTGCGTAGACATCCGTTGGCCTCGTTTGCTGATCAGTGAAAAAGTCGTTGTCGATGAGATAACAAGTCTCGCCGTTATCGGCTGACTGAATAAGCCCATGCCGAAGGTTCACATTGCCAATCCCATCCGGCAATTGAATGAGGGTCTGGGTTAAGGTTTGTATAACAGTAGCTTTAAGGTCGGGAGCCGCAAGCAAGCCAGCGATCGGCTGTTTCAGAAGTTCCGACCAACTTCGATCGGTCAGGTTCAAGGTGGAGCGCCTTACCAGGTCTTGGTACCGCAGGCCAACCCTGGAAAACCAAGATGGCGTGTACACGTCGATAAGTGCTTTCAGCGGACGCGCCAAGTGCTCTTTGAATTGCTCCCACGTATGATACTTCGTGGTAGCAAGCGCAAGAAAATTACGAGTCAAACTGACGGTCCAAATACCGTCTTCCGATACGAAATCGTACGCCGCCTGCGGTTTTTGTCGGGCTGCCGGGGAACGCAATAGGCTCGCAACAAGCGGCGGCAGATCAGGAGGTAATCCCAAGAGTTCATTCGATTTGTCCTTTAGAACCGGATAATCAGACCTAATTCGCTCCTGATACTCGGCCGGGGGTTCGACATCGACCCGTAGGAGAGTCGGAAACTGCACTTGGCACACCACTTCGGCCAGAGGGTTTTTGTGATAGATCGTCCGGGGCGATGGCGGGAAAGGCGAATCGGACGCGGCAGTACCGGGGAGTTGGCCAGCATTCACGCAAGCCATTCTATCAGAGGGCGAATCACCTTCCCCGTTACCCGGATGGCAACGTTTTAACGATTTGCCGATTAGGCTGTCCGATCGATTCATGGTTCAACGGCATTCGCGAGTTTGGCCGTTCCTCAAAGGAAGAAACTAGCTCGGGATGTCTAATGTTTAACCCTGATCAGACAATTGGGCAAGACAGATTCCAATTACAGCATATCAGAATGCAATCGAAGCCCCGGAACAGGCTAGACCATACACCGAGAGTGGCCCCCGAACGCGGCCCCAATACGGGATCATTTTGGTAGCAACGCTGGTAGCAACGCCGTCCGTCTCGCGTTTCTGTCGGCGTGATTTGGCGTTTACCCCATTTCGCAAGTTGATGCGAACAAACATCAACGAAAACGGTGGACATGCATAGTGTCAATTCGTAATCAGCAGGTCGCCGGTTCAAGCCCGGCGGGTGGCTCCATATCCTACTGAAACCACAATACTTCAAGCGCGATCAGAGTAGGTACGTTTCCAGGCACTGACTGGACCCGCGCGGGCGCCTGCTCCGCTTCCTGCTTATTCTGCTCTTCGGCCTTGTTGCGCTTGGACTCGACCAACGAGTCGACACCCTCGAGCGCTGCTTTCGTGACCTCGATCGGCACGTGCGTGTAGCGATTATCGGTGCTCCAACTGCGAGTGCCCGAGCACCCGTTGGATCGTGAAAGAGCTGGCACCCTGCGCGTTCAGCAGCGTGCCGCAACAGTGGCGCGTATCGTGGAACCGGATATGCGCGGGACCTTTCCGCGATCGCACAGTGCGTGAAACGCCTCGCTTACATTTCGCACGTGTAGCGGCGCGCCGGTTACGCTGCACTTCAACGAACGACGAGCGGCCGAGGCCGCTTTCCTGAAACTCCGGCGCGGCCGGATGAGGATGCCTGTCCCTGGCTGGCTGCCACGCCGCACCATTGCTGGACCGTGATCACCTGGCCGCCCCAC
>PSRJ01000305.1 GCA_003175985.1 Terriglobia bacterium | reverse complement strand
ACCTGGAGGCCGTCCATATCGGGCAGCATCAGGTCGAGAATGACGAGATCGTAGTCGGCCGAGTGGATAAATTCCAGCGCATTCGCGCCGGTCGGTGCGATGTCGACGGCGTAACCCGCACCCTGCAGGCCGCGAGACAAAAAATCGGCGATTCGCCTTTCGTCTTCAACGACCAGAATGCGCATCGCTTTTAGCTTAGCGCAGCGGAAGATGCCCTATTGCAACAAACGGTTATTTGAACCGGAGTGTGATGCGGTTTTCCCGGCCGCCGTAGGTCAGCTCCAGGTCTTTGCGCTTCTGTTTCTCCAACGGAAAATACAGCAATCCCGAAACCGGCTGATCGGTCTTCTTCTCCGGGAGAATACGATCCGACAGGAGTTTCTTCAACGGATTTTCCGGTCCCGCGGAAGTAGTCTGCTGGCCTGGTTTGGCGGATTCCGGGCCGGCAGCGGAAGGGGTATCCGCAGCGAGTGCTCCGCCGCGGAGAACCACGGGCCCGGCCATAACCATGCCGGGCGAAGCCGCGCCTTCACTTTTGCCATGCGTGACGATCACAGCTCCACTGCCGGTGATCTGGCTGGGAGCGAAGGACGTGGCCTTTTCGCCATCTTTGTCGGTGCGGAGGACGAAGTCGTCCCGATCGATCAGAATCTCCTTGCCATACTTCGGTTCGACCTTCACATCAGCCAAGATGTAATGGCCATCGAGGTCAACGCCAATCAGTTGCTTCACCAGCGCCGGATCGTCGTACAGGGTGACGTTGAGGATCAGGTCCTGATTCTCGCCGCGGGCGCTCGATGCCGACTTCTTGTCGGCAGCGGTCAGTAGGATTCCGATCGCAAAAAAACTGAGAGAAAAAATGCGGATTGCCACGCGCAAGAAACCCTCTCGACTGATTATATCGCCTGCTACAATTAGGCTTCGCGAACAGGAGTCGTAGCCATGGATGAGAAGGAGCGCGCACGCGCTTTAGACTTGGCGCTCGGCCAGATTGAGAAACAGTTTGGCAAGGGTTCGATTCTCCGCCTGGGGTCGAAGGATGCCATTGTACCGGTCTCAGTGATCTCGACCGGATCAATTTCGCTGGATGCCGCCCTCGGCGTAGGCGGGTTCCCGCGCGGCCGGGTGTGCGAGATTTACGGGCCGGAATCCTCCGGCAAGACCACGATTTCACTTCAGGTGATTGCGGAAGCGCAGAAAAAAGGAGGCATGGCGGCCTTCATCGATGTGGAGCACGCGCTTGATCCGATTTACGCCAAGAAACTCGGCGTGGATGTGGATAACCTGCTGGTCTCACAGCCCGACTATGGCGAGCAGGCCCTGGAAATTACCGGAGCCTTGATCGGGTCGGGGCAAATCGACGTGCTGGTGGTGGATTCGGTCGCGGCTCTGGTTCCCAAAGCAGAACTCGACGGCGAGATGGGCGACAGCCACATGGGTCTTCAGGCACGGCTCATGTCGCAGGCGCTGCGCAAGCTGACCGGCGTCGTTTCCAAATCGAGAACGTGTCTGATTTTCATCAATCAGATTCGCGAAAAGATCGGCGTGATGTTCGGGAATCCGGAAACGACCACAGGCGGGCGCGCTCTCAAATTTTACGCTTCCGTGCGCTTGGATATCCGGCGAATTGCCGCCATCAAAGATGGTGACACCGTAGTCGGCGGCCGGACGAAAGTGAAGATAGTAAAGAACAAGGTGGCGGCGCCCTTCCGTGAAGCCGAATTCGACATGATGTACGGGGAAGGCGTCTCCAAAGAGGGTGATCTGATCGACCTGGGAACGGCGCAAAACATCATCGAGAAGAGCGGCGCCTGGTTCAGCTACAAAGGCGAGCGGATCGGGCAGGGCCGGGAAAACGCCCGCCAATTCCTCAAGGACAATGCCGACATCCGCCAGGCGATCGACCAGGAACTGCGCAAAGCGCTGGGGTTGGTAAAGGTGGAATCCACGGCGGCTGCCGAGGCGCCGGTCCCGACGAACGCTTCCCCCAGGCCCGCGCCGGCGCGGCGTTAAATGGACGGCGGAGCCGCGCGTGGCAGGTTGGACGTCTGCCCCACCGGATTCGCAACTCTCGACAGTGCTCTGCAGATTGGCGGCTACCCGCGAGGCCGCATTACCGAGATTTTCGGGCCTGAGAATTGCGGTAAAACGGCGCTCGCCTTACAAGCGATCGCGCGTTTGCAGCGCTATGGCGGGGCCGCCGCATGGATCGATGCAGAGCACGCGTTTCACCCGCAATTCGCCGCGCAGCTCGGCGTAAGTCTAGCCGGATTGCCCGTAGCGGAGCCGGCGACGACGGAAGAGGCGCTGGAAATAGCGCGCCGATTTGCTTGTTCCGGCGCCGTGGACCTGGTAGTGATCGACTCGGCCGCGGCACTGGTCCCGCAACTGGAACTCGAAACCGGGCTCGGAGGCGCGGGGAGCCTGCACAGCCGCGTGCTGGCATCGGAACTGCGGCGATTGGCGTGGTTGGCATCGCGGACCGCGGTTTGCGTCATCTTCCTGAACCAGACGCGCGTGCGCCCGGCGTCCGTGCCCGGTGAATTGGAGACCAGCGCGGGCGGACCCTCGCTCAAGCTCTACGCGGCAGTCCGGATCGCGCTTTCGGCGGCGGGAAGGAAGGTGCGGTTCCGCGTGCTCAAGAACCGGTACGCGGCGGCGTTTACGGCGGGGGAACTGGAGTGGCGGCGGGGTGTCGGATTCGAGGAGGCCGGCTCCGCCCGGTAATCGCAAAAAACAGCGGAAAACCGGGCTTTTTTTGCGCATTTCTCTTTACATCACCTGGGGCTTCCCTTATGATTGAATCGAATTGAGACGGGCGCTGCAGCAAGCGTTGCGTCCGCAAACGTTCGATGATACGGTGCTGCGGGCGAAAGATGTGGTGCAGGCCTGCCCCATGTTCAGCCCACGGACCGACAGGAGAATTTAAGGAGAGATATGGCGAATCAGAGAATGACTCAGACTCAACTGGTGCGATCACTGGCGGAAGGCTGCGAGGTCAATAACAAGACGGCGCGTGGTTTCCTCGATTGCCTTTCGAGTATGGCCATTGCGGAAGTAAAGAAGAATGGCGTATTCGTGCTGCCCGGTATCGGCCGGCTGGTGCGCGTCGATCGCAAAGCCCGAACCGGCCGCAACCCTGCGACTGGCGAAACCATCAAAATCCCCGCCAAGAAGGTCGTGAAGTTCCGCGTGGCCAAAGCGGCGAAGGACGCGATCGTTCCGCCGAAGAAGAAATAGTTCCCCAAAAGATCAAAACCCCGCCAAGGCCGTTCGCCCGCGGGGTTTTGCGTTTGCTGATATCTAAAGCCGATGAATCGCGCCCAAGTTGCGGGCCGTTTCCGGAAGCCGCTTACCTCTTCGCTTCGACTTTTTCTTCGTCTTTCTTGAGTTCCTCTTTCTTCAATTCCGCCGTCTCTTCGTCGCCCTTCAAAGCGTGCTTGAAGTTGCGGATTCCTTCACCTAAACCCTTGGCTACTTCCGGAATCTTCTTGCCCCCGAAGAGCAATACGGCGACGGCCAGAATGAGAAATAACTCTTGAAAGCCCAGACCGCCAATGCCGGCAGTCTGAATGCCTACGAGTTCCATACGGCCTCCTTCTTCACGTATTGTAGAGATTCCGTGAGCTTTCCGTCAACTCAGAGCACTTAAGCTACCGGAGCTAGGGGGCCGGCACCGATCCCGCCACCGCCTCCTGAACCGTAATGGACCAGTCCACGTTGGAAGATTCGATGACCAGATAGTAGGGACGCGGATCGTCGCTGACGTATGCCGTATCGCGGCCAACACCCTTATATTCCACCCCCAATGCGATCGGACGGCCGCTGACACCGCTGTGAACCATAACTCTAAAAGTGCCGGAACCCGGCGGCGCTTCGTTGCGAGTTTCCCATTTCAAACGGAATTGGCCGCTTCCGATTTCAAACGAATCGGTCTGTTCATTGCCGTGGCCGGACCAGGTTCCGATGGGCCGCCAGCCCACTAGCAGCGGCTTCGGATCCGGTTTGGATTTCGACTGGCAGGCGCCTGTTACCAGAGCGGCAGCGATCAGCAGAATTCTTACAGCGAGCACGAGAATTACCTGGTGGCCTGGACGGACAGGATCGATTCTTCGTGGGGGAAACAAGTTCCGCGGGGAAAATGCAGACCGAATCGATTGGAAAGGACGTCCAGCACGGCGTCGTCATCGGGCAGAACCAACTCTGAGGTGCTTTCGGGGCGGCGCTCAATCAGCTTCCGGTTCAACAGGGTCAGGCGGACGTACTCGGCGGGGCGCTGCGCGATCAGCGTGTGAACGAAGGGCGAATCGGGATGCGTGGAGGTAAAGTAATTGGCAACTTCATAATCGATGGGGTACTGGGGATCCAGGGTGAAGGCGTACATGTCCAGCCAGCCCTCGGGACGCCAGCATTGAAGAACACAGATGCCGTTCTCGGTGATGACCCGATATCTCCAGGCAAATTGCGCAACCTCCAGATCCGGCTGAAGGCGCACCGGATACAAAAGCCCCTCGGACCCGAAGCCGACATCGGCCAGCCAGGTTTCGTTATCGATCCCGACGGCGAGGATCATGTGCGTCCGGGGGCGAACGGAACTCGCCCCCATACGCACGCGTGCGGCGAACCGCACGACAGAGAAGCCGACAGACTCCAGCACGGCGGCAAACAGAGTGTTGTGCTCGAAACAGTAGCCCCCGCGCCCTGCCTTCACTAACTTTGTCCAAAGACTCTCGAGGTCCAGATGTATGGGCCGCCGGAGGAGCACGTCGAGGTTCTCAAACGGGATATGAGTGGCGTGCGCCAGGTGCAGGTTTCGAAACGTATCCAGCGTGGGGGCGAAGCTTCCGTGATACTGAATTCTTGCGGCGTAGGCTTCCAGGTCAACGGTCATCAGTTGTTTCAGGTTACCAAGCCGCGGACGGACTGCGAATCAGACGTCATCCCGGCCGATATTCACGATGAAATACTCGGCCCGCGTGGTACCCACATTCTTCGCATTGTGCATTTCGTTGGAGCCGATCACGCCGACATCGCCGGGACCCAGCCGGTAGGGCGTCCCATTGATCGTTAACTCCATCGTGCCGATCCGGACCAGCATCATCTCTTCACGCAGGTGCTGGTGCGGGGGATGGTTGACCTCACCGGGAGCGATGTCGCTCTGATGCGACTCCATCTTGAAGCCGGTGTGAGTCTTCGCGGTGAACATCCTGCGCTGTTTATTCTGGCCGTTCGTGGCAACCGGCAATTCGTTATAGCGGTATGCCTTGGTTTTCATGACCGGCAGTTTTTCGACAGAATTGTCGGCCGCGGCGGGTGCGGGGGGCTGTTCCGTGCGCTGTGCCGAGGCCGTAGCGGCCGCCGCGAGGGCAGGAAGCAACATACGAAGGTCTCTGCGAGAGTATTTCATGACGAATCTCCTTTTCCGGGTTTCAATCCCAAACACTATATAACGGGCGGCAGCGGACAGCCAGCGGGTGGCTGTGGCTGATCTAATGCATGAGGCGTTTCACGTTTTCGACATATACGTCGCAATACGGGCGGCGGAGGCCCTCGCGCGGCTGAGGGCCGTTATCCGTAAATTCCATGTAGGCCCGCGCGTTGGCGTCAAAGAGAGGCCAATGCGGCAGTCCCGCACCATTGGGATCGCCCGTCTTTGCGAAATTCGTCCAGTATCGCTGAATCGCGCCGGACAGGGCGGCATCGGCCTCACTGCCTTTCACCGTGCCAAAAACGTATGAAACCTCGGCGCCGTGGACCGCTCCGAGTTCTTCGCGGCCTGGGGCAGCACGATCGAACTGATATTCGTAGGAGGGATTGCCGGCGGCGTGCCACAGCAGTTGAGCCACGACCGGACAGCGATACATGGTATCGACGACCCATTGCGCGTCCGCTGCGCCGTACAGCGGGTCCGGAGGTTGGGTCGCAGGATACAGTGTCAATGCCTTCGCAGCCAGCGGGCCATACATGGCGTCCATGGCCTGTCTCACTTCTTCGGGAGTGTTATGCGGCGTACGCTCCCGCGCGTTGTTGCCGATAAGCAGCGGAACGCGTTGCTGCTTCGCGGTGGCAAAAACTTCCGCCGGTGGCCGCGGAATCACCCAGCCGTCGACCGCAACACCATTCGCCGGGCCGATGCTCTGACGCGGCGCGGCAGCAGCCTTGAGCAGGTCGGCGGCTGACATGGCGCGGAGGTCGTGCAGACTGGCGCCGAGTTTTTCGCCAGCCTGCTCGGCTTCGGCACGCTCCGCGGCATCCGAATACGTAACCGGTCCTTTTTTGACCTGCATCACGGCGCCCAGGGCAGTCATGCGCAGGGTGGCGTCGTCCGGATTCCGGGTCACTGTGCCGCTTTCCGCGATGGCCCGATGAAACAGGCCCTTCGCCAGGGGTGAGGTCATCAATACATTGACATCGACTGCACCCGCGGATTGTCCGAAGATCGTCACGTTCCCGGGATCGCCACCGAATTTGGCGATGTTTTCGCGCACCCACTGCAGCGCCGCGATCTGGTCGAGCAGGCCGTAATTGCCCGAGGCATGGTGCGGCGATTCCTTTGTCAGTTCCGGATGCGCGAAAAACCCGAAGACCGTAAGACGATAGTTGGTGCTGACCAGCACCACACCATGACGGGCGAGGCTTTCGCCATCGAAGTTGTTGTTCGAAGCCGTTCCGCCATAATTGCCGCCGCCGTGAATCCAGACCATTACCGGCATTCGCGATCGGGCGGGCCATTCGGGCGTCCAGACATTCAGGAACAGGCAGTCCTCTTTGCTGGTTTCGAGCATCCGGCCGCCGCCATTCTGGGCGCACGGCGGTCCGAAAGCCGTGGCATCGCGCAGGCCGTTCCAGGCCTTGACGGGCATCGGCTCGCGCCAGCGTAATTCGCCCACGGGCGGTTGCGCAAACGGAATGCCCTTGAATGCAGCGCCGCCCTTTTCGAGCAGGCTGCCCCGAATCTCGCCTCCGGTCACAGCGAGCGCCGGCGCCTCGGCCGCGCCGGCGCGCATGGCGAGCAAAACGGACCATAGAATCGTGCGCATCATGCGAAGTAGTATATAATTCACGGTGCCCGCAGAGGGAGGGCTATGATGCTACAGGCCAGTCGAGCAAGAAACGCGCTTCCCGTAGCCATCGTGGTGGCGCTCGGGGTCTTCGGAGGAATTGCCTACTCCGAAAACGAAGTCCGACCGATCAATGACCTGCCCAATCCGTACCGAACGGTGCGCGATTGGGGACACCCTCCGAATGGCGCGCCGTGGGCCGCGGTAACGGCGGTGGAAGTTTCACCGGACGGCAGCATCTATGTGATCCATCGCTGCAAAGACAATTCGTGCGCGGGGCGGCCGGAACCGCCGATTCTGAAATTTGACGCCTCGGGCAAACTGCTCAAGGCCTGGGGCGAAGGGATGTTCGTCTTCCCACACGGCGCCATTGTAGACGCGCAGGGTAATCTCTGGGTAACGGACGCCCAAATTAAGGACGGGAAGGGTTATCAGGTCTTCAAATTCGATCCCAATGGCAAGGTGCTGATGACCCTCGGAAAGGCGGGAGTCGCCAGTGCCGAACCCGGTCTTTTCGACGAGCCAACCGATGTGGCAGTGGCTCCCAACGGCGATATCTTCATCACGGAAGGGCACACCGGCGGGACGAAGGGCAACGACCGCATTTCGAAATTCTCGAAAGACGGCAAGTTCCTCAAGTCCTGGGGAAAGCACGGGTCGGCACCCGGCGAATTCGATTCACCGCACACGATCGCGCTGGATTCTCAGGGCCGGCTCTTCGTAGGGGACCGCTCCAACAACCGAATTCAGATTTTCGATCAGGAAGGCAAGTATCTCGACACCTGGCGGCAATTCGGACGGCCGAGCGGTATCTTCATCGCCAAGGACGACACGATGTATGTCGCGGATTCAGAATCATGGGGCAAAGACGAGCCTGGCTGGAAGAAAGGCATTCGCATCGGCAGCGCCAAGACCGGCAAAGTGAACCTCTTCATCGAAGACATGGAATCGACAACCGAAGATCACAGCGGGGCGGAAGGCGTAGGAGTGGATGCGCAGGGCAACGTCTACGGCGCCGTGGTGCGGCGGCAGATGCTGGAGAAGCACATCAAGAAGCCGAACTGACGCGGGCAGACCCAACTGGTCTGGTAGGGGGAGGGCAGGGAAGCCGCGCTGATGTGACGGCCCACGTCTACGATGGCCCACCCTCCGGCGAATTTCAGGAACGATTAAATCGCCTCGCCCGTTGACGCTGAACTGACCTCTCCGGCAAAAGGTGACCATGAAGATCTACACGATTGGGTTCACAAAGAAATCTGCTGAGACGTTCTTTACTCGTCTTAAGGAGGCTGGCGTTCGCAGGTTGGTCGACATCCGCCTGAACAATGTCTCGCAGTTGGCTGGATTCACTAAAAAGGACGACCTGAGGTACTTTACGACCGCCATCTGTGGAATTGGCTATGTTCACCTTCCCGAACTTGCTCCAACTGCCGAAATTCTCGATCCTTATAAGAAGCAAAAGAGCGGTGATTGGCCGCTGTATGAGCGGCAATTCCTAGAACTGATGCAAGAAAGGCGCATCGACGAGACTATACCCCGCGAGTTCTTCGACGATGCCTGTCTTTTGTGCAGTGAGGAAACACCGGAGCATTGCCATCGCCGTCTGGTTGCGGAATACTTACAAAAGAAATGGAGTGCTATCGAGATTGAGCACCTTTTCTAACGCCCCAGGCGCTCAGTGGTGATTCGCCGCTGAAAGCGCTCAATCCAGAAGACAATACTCCGGATCTCGAGGCGGTCGCAGAGTTGCAGACTGGCCTAAGGAGGGGCAGCCTCTGCATCCTTAGTCTGGGGCTCACGTGACCGTTCCGAGACATAGGTAACAGAACGTTCCGGAGACATGGGTTACACTTTGCCCCGCAAAGGGGGACGAA
>PSRJ01000199.1 GCA_003175985.1 Terriglobia bacterium | reverse complement strand
CGCCCATCGGAATCGGCGAACGCGCAAATTTCGCTGCGTTTGCGGGCAAAGTGCACCGCTGCCGCCAGATTCTGCACTTTCTCTCCGGTCCGCGGGTCGCTGCCATGGGCCAGAATCACTTTTGCGGAGACGGGCAGCACGCCGGGCGGAATGTCGCTCGCCTCGCGCGCGACGATCAGCAACTCGTAATCGGGATAATCCAGCGAGGCCAGCGCCGCCAGGTTCTCGCGCAGGCCTTCGTCTTCACCTTTCACGGGCACGATCACGGTGGCGGGAGGACAATATGTGCCGACTTGCGCCAGGCGCTTTCTGGTGTAAGCCGCGCGCCCGCGTTCGCGCGCCAGGGAGACCCACGCCAGCAGCACAGCCCGGCCGGCGAAAAACCAGAACCAGAACACCAGAGCCAGAATATCAGGGCAGCGGGGCGCAGTTCAGAAAAGCCGGTTCAGCATATCCCTTATCTTGCTTTGATCGGCCTGGAGAAACCCTAACCATCTGCAATATTGCATCCCGTCCGCAAGGTGATGAACGCTGATAGACGGGGCAGAGGTCCATCTTCTTCGCCGCGGAGGCCAAACCATGAAAGAGCTCGCGCACAGATCGAAGGGACGAAAGGGACAACTCCTGATCATGATGACCTTGGTGCTGGTTCCGATGATTGGGATGCTGGGCCTGGTAACGGATTTCGGCTACATGCGCTTCATCAAAATGTCGGCGCAGACGGCTGCCGAAAGCGCGGCACAAGCAGCCATGATCGCCTTTCACTCCCAGGTGGGGGGCTCGAATTACACCTGCGGCGGCGCCGTGGTCTGCGCCGATAGCCCCACCGATTGCGCAGCCGATATTCAAACCCCGAGTAACGCGATCGACCGCGGCTGCATGTACGCCCAGCAGCATGGATTCAAGACGAGCGGCAACCAGAGAGTATCCTATCAAACCGGCGTAAACAGCGTACCGCCCACGGCGTCGGGTACGGGGAGCGCCTCTTACTGGGTGACGTTCCGCGCGGTGCAGAGAGTGCCGCAGCTCTTCTCGGCCATTATGGGAAACACCACGGGGCTGGTGGCGGCCCGTTCCACGGCCGCTCTGGCCGGGGCAAGCGACTGCATCTACGCCCTGAATCCCACGGCCCAAGGGGCGGTTTCCGTGGGCGGCACCGCAAGCCTGGTTTCGAGCTGTGGCATATATGTGGATAGTAACAACGCCTGCGCTGTGCAAACCAACGGCAATGGCGCCCAACTGCAGGCGCCGGAGTATGACGTAGTGGGCAATACCTGTACGCAGAACCCGCTATCGCCATCTCCCAACACGGGGGTGGCACCCACCTCCGACCCGCTTTCCAATTTGCCGGTACCTGCCTCACCCACGTACCACTGCGATTATTGGAACTACAACATGCCGAACCAGCAGAATGTTAACTTGTCCCCGGGGACATACTGCGGCGGCATTAACGTGCAGAATAACAACGTCACGTTCTCCTCGGGCAACTATATTCTGGTGGGCGGCGGACTAACCACGCAAAGCGCCAACTCTCACATTTCGGGTACGGGCGTAATGTTCTACAACACTTTCGGTCAAACAGACCATGGCAACCAGAGTCTTTCCTATTCGCCGATTAACATCAATGCGACCTCGACGGTCAATCTGACGGCACCGACCACAGGTACATATGCAGGAATTCTGTTCTTCGACAATCGCAACGCGCCCAGCGGCACGTCGGATACCTATGGCGGCGGCAGCAGCGCCGTTTACCAGGGCACTATTTACGCCAAGAAGGCATCGATCACGCTCTATGGGAATTCCAGCGTTAACTCGAAGTACACGATCATTGTGGCCGACACGATTAACCTGATTGGCACCAGCGGGATCAGCAACGATTATTCCTCGCTGCCGAACGGATCGCCCATCCAGCAAGTTGTGCTTCTCGAGTAGGATCCCGCCCGAAGATCGACTGGAGTCAGAACTGGATCGGCTCGGTGGAAGATGCAGAAAGACTTACCGTCTGAGAGTCGTCCGAAACGTCACCGGCCCTTGTAGCCAACATACTGAGAAGCCGCGACCTCTCTGGCTTTTCCACAAGCCTCTAGCAGTTCTGAGCGTTTGGTTCCAGTGCGTTCCGGTCGGCGTTAACAATACTCCGGCACCGGATACGCAGCCGCCCGTAGTGGCGGTGGCCAGCCCGGCAAACGGGACCCAGGCGGGCGGCGTAAATACGATCAAGATCAACGTCTCCGCCACCGACAATGCAGGCGTAACTCAGGTCTCGATTTACATCGACGGGGTTGCGGTCAATACGCAGACCGCGCCTCCGTACAGTTACACGTGGAATGTGAAGAAAGCGGGTGCGGGAATCCACGTGATCACAGCGAACGCCTGGGATGCCGCCGGAAACATGGGGATCCCCCTCCCGGCTACCGTCACAAAATAGGCATTAACTTCGGTCAGCAGCTAGCCCGGTATTAACCTTCAGGAGATTGCCGCATGAACCCTTAGCCCTGTACCTTATAGAAGTACTATGACTACGAAACCCCGCGTTAGTTTGTTAACATTTCGCTGCCTGCCGCTGCTCGCGGTGACCTGTTCCGCGATCTGGGCGCAACGCGCGAATGAGAGCCAGCTTATGGTGCAGCCCCGGTTGGGCGCAGACTCGAAAGCGGTCGCGCAGTTTCTGGCTGCTTCCGGAGCGCCGATCGATCACACCCTAGCCGCGCTGAATGTCCATGTGCTGCGCGTGCCCACAACGGCTCTCGATCGCGTGCAGCAGGCCCTTGAGAACAGCGGGATGTTCATCTTCGTCGAGAAAGATCAGATTGCACAAGCCACGGCGACTCCGAACGATCCCGATTATCCTTCTGCCTGGCACCTGACACAGATCTCGGCGCCCAGCGCCTGGGATTCAACCACGGGTTCGCCGAACGTGGTGATTGCCATAGTGGATTCCGGAGCCGATTCCACGCATCCCGACCTCGGGCCGAAGCTCGTGCCGGGTTGGAGTTTCCTGACGGGCACGTCCAACATTTCCGACACGATGGGGCACGGGACAGCCACGGCAGGCACCTCGGGGGCGGCGACCAACAATAGCACCGGCGTGAGCAGCATAGCCTGGCAGAATCCGATCATGCCGCTGGTGGTGGTGGACTCGACCGGCTATGCGTCGTATTCGAATATGGCGAACGCAATCACCTATGCTACCGACCACGGAGCGCGCATCATAAACCTCAGCCTGGCCGGTTCCGGCGCTTCCAGTACTCTTCAAAACGCGGTGAACTATGCATGGAGCAAGGGAGCCGTCGTATTCGCTTCGGCCGGAAACAGCAGCAGCTCTTCGCCATACTATCCCGCCGCTTGCGATAATGCGCTGGCGATCAGTTCCACGAATTCTCAAGATCAGTTGTCCGGGTTTTCGAATTACGGCAGTTGGATCGATCTGGCCGCGCCGGGTGAAAACATCTGGACCACGAACAGCGGCGGTGGATATGGCGCGTGGTCGGGAACGTCGTTCTCTTCTCCGATCGCCGCGGCGGTGGGGGCGCTCGCGTTGTCGCTGCAGCCATCGCTCAGCGCGTCAGCGCTGGTATCGCTGCTGGAGCAGAATACCGACGATCTCGGGACGCCCGGATTCGACACCAGCTTCGGCTGGGGGCGAGTGAACGCCTATAAAGTTGCCCTGGCAGCGAAGGGCTTCGTGGGGGATACGATACCTCCGACGGTCTCCATTTCGAGCCCCGCAGCCGCCGAGACTGTAAGCGGAACCGTCACGGTTTCCGGCTCGGCCGCCGACAATACCGGTGTGACGAAGGTGGAACTCTGGGTGGACGGCGTGCTGAATTCATCCACCACTTCGGCCGCCTTCTCGTTCAGTTGGAACTCGGCGGGCGTGGCGAATGGCGGGCATACACTGGTTGCGAAAGCGTACGATGCCGCGGGCAACGTGGGGCAGGCTTCCGTCAACGTCGCCGTCAGCAATGTTATTCCGCCCGACACGGTACCGCCTGCAGTCGCCATCACCAACCCCGCGAACGGAGCCACTGTGAACGGAAATGTGAAGATCAATGTTTCCGCTTCGGACAATGTGGCCGTTACGCAGGCGGCGATCTACATCGATGGCGTGTTGAAATACACGGGGACGGCCCCGCCATACACCTACAACTGGAACACCCAGAAGACCGCGCCGGGAACCCACACCATCACCGCCAAGGCGTGGGATGCGGCCGGCAATATAGGCTCCGCAAGTCCGATATCGGTAAAACATTAGTGTTGAACTTCGGGCAGCCGCTCCGGTAGCGGCTGCCCGATTGAAGATCTTAAAATCCGATAGAGAATCCCTCCGGCCGCCCTCCACTATTTAGGTGAAAATTAAGCTCTTTCCTCAGGTTTTCTGAATTCAGAGGGTCCTACTGTCACGGCTCTAAGCCAACGATGAGAGTGCTAGGACTATGCGTGCTCTGAATTTTGTTCGATGTGTCCTCCTGCTCGCTGCCGCGAGATCCGGAGCATTTGGCCAGCAAGTCAGGGAAGTTCAACTCCTGGCGCAGCCCCGCCTGGGCGCCGATCCCAGAGCAGTCGCACAATTTCTGATGGCTGCGGGCGCCCCGATCCATCACACCATCACACCCTTGAACATCCATGTGGTTCGCGTGCCCGCCCCGGCGGCGGATCGCATACAACAGGCGCTCGATCGGAGCGGCTTGTTTACTTTCGTCGAGAAGGATCAAGTGGCCCACACCATGGCCACTCCCAACGATCCCGATTTTCCTTCCGAGTGGCACCTGGCGCAGATCCTGGCGCCGGCGGCATGGGACATCTCGACGGGCTCGGCCGGTGTGACTGTAGCCGTGATCGATTCCGGCGCGGACCCCGCACACGAGGATCTGCGTTCTAAGCTCGTGGCGGGATGGAATTTCCTGGCTGGTACGGCGAACACCGCAGATACCCAGGGACATGGAACGGCAACTTCCGGGACGCTCGCCGCCGGGAGTAACAATGGCGTGGGCGTGAGCAGCCTTGCCTGGCAGAACCCGATCATGCCGCTGGTGGTTGTGGATTCCACCGGGTACGCCTCATATTCCAACATGGCCAACGCCCTGACCTATGCGGCCGATCATGGAGTAAAGATCGTTAATATGAGCCTCGCCGGGGCGAGTGCGTCCGCCACCCTGCAGAACGCCGTTAATTACGCGTGGAATAAGGGGACCGTGCTTTTTGCGTCGGCGGGAAATTCTGCCAGTTCGAGCCCTTATTACCCGGCTGCGTGCGATAACGCGGTGGCCGTCAGCTCCACCAATTCCTACGATCAGTTGTCCGGGTTTTCGAATTACGGAAGCTGGATCGATCTGGCCGCTCCCGGCGAAAACATCCTCACGACTAACAACGGCGGAGGATATGGGGCATGGTCGGGCACTTCATTCTCGTCGCCCGTGGCGGCGTCGGTAGGGGCTCTTGCGCTGTCGATCCGGCCGGCCCTGAGCGCTTCGGCGCTGGTTTCCCTGCTGGAACAGAACAGTGACGATTTGGGAGTCCCCGGTTTCGATACCAGCTTCGGCTGGGGCAGAGTAAATGCGTTCAAGGTTGCGCTGGCGGCGCAGAATTACGCCGCCGATACGACGCCGCCCGCGGTTACGATTTCCAGCCCCGCGCCAAACGCGACGGTTTCTGGAATCGTGACCGTATCCGGCGTCGCCACCGACAACGCCGGCGTAACCAAGGTCGAACTGTGGATCGATGGAGCAGTAAGCAGTACTGGCACTTCACCCGCGTTTTCGTTCAGTTGGAATTCGGCCGGTGTGCCCAACGGATCGCATACGCTGACCGTGAAGGCTTACGACGCTGCCGGCAACATGGGCCAAGCCTCGGAAAATGTCACCGTCAGCAACATCGTTCCGCCCGATACGCAGCCTCCCAGCGTCGCAATTACCAATCCCGCTGATGCGGCACAGGTCAATGGAAACGTAAAGATCACGGTTTCGGCGACGGACAATGTGGGGGTTACGCAGGTTTCGATCTACATTGATGGCATTCTGCAATACACCAGCGGCAGCGCGCCGTGCACCTATAATTGGAACACCAAGAAAGCGGCTGGAGGGCAGCATTTGATCACGGCGAAAGCTTGGGACGCCGCGGGAAACTTTGGTACTGCTACTTCCGTTACGGTGTACAAATAGCAAATGCAGAACTTGCAACGAGTTGCATACTAGGACTTTTTCGCAAAACAAGTACCGAATCTTCGTTGCAGCATCGGCTGGCGGCGTCCTACAATCTTAAATACCGTAAGATTTTATACAACGCCGTCTAATGAACGGCCAGTGAGGAGCAAGGATCAAGATGCGCCACCATCTATCTCTCGTATTTGCGCTGACACTGTTGCTGGCAATGTGCACAGCGACTGCGTGGGCAGACACAGAAGTCTTCACTATCGACACCGCAAATTCGGGTTTGAACACGGGAAGCGGTGGATGCTGCACCGGTCCCTACGCGACCGTAACTATTGATCGCACTTCCACGACCACCGCCCAAGTCACTATTGATGCGCTTACGAACGGTGGGTTCGTCTACTTGATCGGAAGCGGTCAGGGAGCCGCCGTTAACGTCAATGGGACGGCCACGAGTTCGGGTTTCTCGGGGTCGAATTCCCTGAGCGGTTTTTCATTCACCGCTGGCGACCTGAGTGATGGTGGATCCAGCGGGATGGATGGCTTCGGGACTTTCAGCAACTCGGTCAGTTTCTTCGATGGCTTTTCACATACCGTAACTCATCTGACGTGGACGCTGACGGCGACCGGCGGTACGACCTGGGCCACTGTGGCAGACGTATTGGCAAATAATAGCGACGGTTACCAGGTGGCGTATCATGGGTTCTCCTGTGCGGTCACCTGCACCGGCTCTACCGGCGCGACGAGCACGGGCTTCGCGGTGAACGGTGGCGGAGGCGTCATCCAGTCTGTTCCCGAACCGGCTACGATTTCGTTATTGTCCGCTCTGGGGCTCGTTGCAATTGTGATCCGATCCAAAAACCGGAAACCGGCTCAGGACTAACACAACGCAAGACATCCGGTTCAAGCAGAGCAGCATCTCGTTCCTCCAGGACACGTCCTGGAGGAACAATTGTTTTGGGGCCATGTAGCTCTTGTGGGGAATTACCGGGAAGTAATGAAATTCGCACGAAGTCTTTCCGTTGTACTTCTATTCGTAGCCGCGGCTGGCTGTAACCGCAGCCCCGAATATTACATCGGGCGGGGAAAGGCACTCTACGCCTCCGGCAAATACGAAGATGCAACACTTGAGTTCCGCAAGGCCCTTCAAAAGGACCCCAACTCTGCCGTTGCCTTCTACGAGCTTGGGCTGACGGCCAGCGCTCAGCATAAATTCCCTGATGCGTATATGCTCCTCTCGCGGGCTGTTGAGCTGGCGCCCAGCGGCATGGAAGCGAAGGTGGGGCTCGCGAATACAGCTTTGATGCTCTTCATTGCCGACCCCACGCGTCCTCCCGTGCTTTATAGCCGTATCGCAAAGTTGTCCGACGATCTTCTGCGCCAGGATGCGAAGTCATTCGACGGGTTGCGACTCAAGGCCTCTCTGGCGTTTTTGGACCACCGGCTTACAGAGGCCATCGACACCTTTCAGAAAGCCAACCAGATCAAGCCAATGCAGCACGACCTGATTCTTGCGTGGACACAGGCGCTGATTCAGGACAAGCAAATGCAGACGGCAGAGCGGCTGGCAAGCGAACTCATCAGCAAGGATCCCGGATTCGGACCGATTTACGATACCCTTTACGAACAGTACCTGACCCAAAACCGCGAGCCCGACGCCGAAAATATTCTCCGGACCAAGGTTCGCAACAACCCTGCCAACGCGGATTATGTTGTTCAGCTCGCGGAGCACTATGCGAGGGCGAAGAAGGCTACTGAATTAAGTGCATCTCTACAGCCTTTGCTTGCCAATTCCAGGCAATTTCCGGATGGACTGCTGAAAGCCGGCGATTTCTACGTAAGAATAGGCGATGTTGCGGAAGGCATACGCACATTCGAGAAGGGGGCGGCGAACGATCGCAGCCGAAAACTGGTTTATCAAAAACGCATTGTGAACGCTGTGCTGGCGCAGGGGAAGCGGGATGAAGCGCTCCGGCTGGTGGCCGCGATTCTGAAAGATTCGCCAAAGGACATGGACGCGCGGAGAGTGCGTGCCGCTCTTACAATGGAAAGCGGAAGGCCGGAGGACGTCAATGCCTCGATCAACGAATTCAGACAGTTGGAAGGGCAGTTACCGAATGACGCCGTTCTGCACTTCGATTTCGGCAGGGCATTCCTGGCGAAAGGCGATCTGTCTCAAGCTACTTCCCAGTTCAAGACAGCGGTCCGGCTGCGTAATGACTACATTCCGGCTTTGTACAACCTGGCCGAGATCAGTATGATCCAGAATAGACCCTCCGAGTCGTTGGATTATATACGTCAGTTGCTCTCGTACCAACCCAATGATACCCGCGGCAAGCTACTTGGAATCTCCGTTCTGATCGCTCTCAAACGCTACAGCGATGCCCGCAGCGAGCTGGGGTACCTGGCGGAAGCGCTCCCTGGCAATCCGGATGTTCAGCTCCAGTACGGTCTGCTGGCCGTCGCAGAAGGCAAATACCAGGAAGCTGAGAGGGTGCTGCAGAAGATATACGAAGCCGGTCAAAAAGATCCGAGACCGGCGCTGGCGCTCGCGCAGTCATACTCCGCGCAGCAACAGTTTGAACGCGCGATCCAGTTGCTGCAGGAAGATTCGAGGAGATCGCCCGAATCGGTCGACCTGAAAGGCATGTTAGCCTACCTCGCAGGACGGGTTGGGCAACATGATCTCGCAATCCGGGTCTACCAGGAGCTGGTTGCACAGGAACCAGGCTCCGTGGAGTTGTATTCCCGGCTCGCACTGGTGCACCACGCCAAAGGCGATTATGCGGGCGCCATCCCCGTCTTGCAGGAAGCCGGGCGGTTAGCGCCGAAAAGCGTTCAACCACTCTTGCTCCTTGCAATTTCCCTGGATAAGGCAGGGCGCACCGAGGAAGCCAGAAACACCTACAAACAGGTCTTGCAATTGCAACCGGAAAATCCGACCGCGCTGAACAACCTCGCCTTTCTTTTGGTAGAAACGGGCGGCGATGTAGAGGAGGCCGTAAGGCTTGCGAGCCGTGCTTTGCAAAAATCGCCCGGGCAACTCAACTACGCGGACACGCTCGGCTGGGCTTACGTACAGAAGCGTCAGCCGGCCGCCGCAATACAGATCTTCAATAACCTGGTGAAGGCCTCTCCGGAGAACGCGACGTTCCAGTATCACCTTGGGGCTGCGCTGGCGGAACAAGGGGATAAGGCGAGAGCCCGCGTTGCACTGACAACGGCGCTCGCCAATCGACCCACCAAAGACCAGGAAGCGAAAATCAAGGCATTGCTGGCGAGCCTGGGATAGCCGGTCCGGCGCAGCATAATTGTCGTCTTCGGTCCGCTACAATACAAGCAATAGTGAGCCGGTTATTCAGTCTCCTGTGCGCCATCGGATGGTGCGCCCTGCCTGCCGCGGCCCAGCGTCAGCTTGGGGAATTGCGGCTTCAGGTGGCCGATCCCACGGGCGCCGCTTTAACGGCCTCTGTGGAGCTGGTCAGCCAGGCCGTTCAGTTCCGAAAAGACTTTCCAAACGGACACGGACGTCCAGTTGACGATTCCTTCTGCGACAATTGGAAGGACGACAAAAGGGCCTTCGCGCGAGCGATCGCTCTTTAGAGCCGACTACGCCGGAGCAAGTCTATGGAACGCGCATCTTCCGGCAACTTGAACTCAGGCCAAGATCAGCAGAAGAAGCCGCGCCTATCGACCTGCAAGCAAGTCCGCGATGGCCTGACCGACCTGATCGAGAAAATCCTCCAGCATCGGCGGCTTGTGAATGTAGCGCTCACCGCCGCCCGTTACCGCGATGCGGTGTCGGTCTTTCGGCGCGTCGGAAGAAGCGGATCGTCTGCAGCACTTCGAAACCTCCGCGGCGCGGAAGGTTGAGGTCGAGAATGATGAGATCGGGTATACGGCAATCGTCCTTTCGGAGCCCAAGGATGGCCTGCTCGCCATCGGCATACCGGATCAGTTCGTAACTAAGCTGGCGGTGTTTGAGGGTCTTTTCGAGCAGGTAAACGTCGCCTGCATTGTCTTCCACGAGCAAAATGCGAATGGTCTTCGGTTCCGCAGCACCCCGCAAGTCCGTTTTGCGGCCCGGAATGCCAAGGTCGTATCGGGGAGGCAAATGAAACACCGGCCTACCCACACCCGTGATTCTGCAAGGCACGAACATTCCCGCTGGAACGACTGTTCAGTTGCAGTTCTATTCCGAAAACGGTCCCGACATTACAGCTAGCGCGACTGTTGACGCCAACTTGAGCGCAACGGCCCAAGTTACCTTCCCGCCGGGATACTCGCGCGGCCTCGTATCAAAGCCAGCGTTACGTGGCCAACGGATCCATGACAGGGAAGTGGTCTGGATCGGTGGCTGGGATCACTGCAAGGTGCTGTTTGTGGTGATGGTGAGGGCTGTGCGCCAACGCCAGATTTCCCCCATCCCAATTCGCCACTAGAAGAGTGAGGAAGGCCCGCCAGGGGTTGTTCTACTCCGGCGGGCCTTTCCGTGGCGAGTCGAGCAGATCTTGCTGTTTTGGCCCCGTTTCCTGACCGCTGGCCTGCACGGGCCCGCCTTACCTGGTTCGTCGCAACCTCGGGCCTGTTGGGCGCAGACGTGGCCTTTTCCGGGCCGTCTCGCCGTCCCTTTTTCGGCTGTCGCTGCCGCCGCTCGGTCAACTTCCCCTACCGGGCTGTTCCCTACGAGACTTCTGCGGGCCGCCCACGTCGGCCCGTTTGCCTTTCCATCGCTACTATCTGCGGTAACGCTTCATTTTCGACTTGCTTGTGGCTCGCATAAGAGCGAATGAATGTGGTGCCGGAGACTCCATGAACCACTTTCCATACATTCTCTTTAACAAAACGCCAGAACAACTACGCCGCCTGGGAGCCCGCGGTGGCAGGGCTAATGCCCGCAACCAGTGAAGTCGTCGTGCCCTTCTGCCGAGTTCGCTGAAACCCCTGACCCGGCGCCCCCTACCGGTGGAAACCGCCGCCGAGGCCATCGCCCTCCTGGATGCTCAGTTTCCCTGGCTGCGCGGTGCCGAAAAGCGCCTGTCCGGGGACCGTGGGCGCTAATCCCTCCTCGGCCAATCTTCACGGCGTCGCTTCTTCTCTCCGCTCGCGACGACGACGCTGCCGGTAACGGCGGCCCGCTTCTGCGGTCTCGGCGGTCTCCATGGCGCTGGTGAGGTAGGAGTTGGTGGTGGCTCTGGTTTCCTTCGACAAGGCGGCAAAACGATCCAACTCGCGCACCTGAAATGCCGGACTGGCGCGTAACTCGGCCAGGCCCTGAATCACTTCTTCGAAGGCTGCGTTGATGCGCAACAGACTTCGGTACACGTCCACCTTCACCGCTCGACTCCTGACTCGAATTCAAGATCTTTGCACCCGAAATCGGGATCGATGGATGATAGCGTGATTTACGGACTGGAAGTCAAGCCGCCCGGCGGGAGACTGGCGCCCGCGAGCGTTAACCCGAGGGCGGGAAGTTCGCGCTGAATGGCGAGGGGTGAAGTGACCGTTCACCAAATACATAGAAATCGGCCCTGTGCACCCGGGGGCCCAAGTATCCATCCGGAAACCGGGTTAACACACGAACTGAATCGGATGCCGTGGTACGGAAACACCATGGGAGGCCGGAAAACAAAGGGCAGAACGGAGATGAATTCAGACGTCGCGGACCTAGACTGAGGCCAGCGGACCTTATGATGGTCCGGTATGAGCGTTCACCAGTTTAGGCCCGTACGTTAACCAATCGACACTTTTCCGAGAGCGAGCGGGGAGGCGAGCGCACGGCCATTCAAGCTGGTTAACGGTGAATGCACGCCAAAACACCGGCCGAATTCAGGCCGTTTTGGCTGCGTAATCGATGCGGCGCCGCCCTTCCGGGCGCCGAAAGGCAGATTGGAGGCCGTGCTACGTCTCCGTGGGTCTCCCATCGAGTGCGCGTTGGTGAACGGTGCGCCCCATATGGACCAACTCGCCGAGATCCGCCGCAATTTTGCACTTCTGTGCTATGCGCACGCCGAACCCCTCCTGGCGCAGATAGTGCCGGAGCTTCGGCGCGTGCTGGGTGAAGAGCATCCGGACACGCTCGTCGCGACAGCCGATTTGTCGTTTGTCTATACCAACCAGGGCAAGTACCCGCAAGCGGAACCGCTGGCGACGCAGTTGATCGAGGTTCGCCGGCGGATCCTCGGCCAGGAGCATCCGGATACTTTAACTTCCATGCAAATGCTGGCTCGCCTAGCCTGCTCGGGGCTACCGTTGAGAGGGATCGCATGGACTGGACGTGGAGCGGACCGCAACGTCAGCGACCTGAAGGTAGCGTGCTGTAGAATCGGCCTCAGTGCAGTCTAACGCTTCGCCGCCGCCGCTCGCAGAACGGCTTCTGGCTCCTGCCATCGGGCCGTCTGGGCAGATCTCAATACGGCCTCGATTACTGCCATATTCCGCAGCGAATCTTCGAGTGGGA
>PSRJ01000172.1 GCA_003175985.1 Terriglobia bacterium | reverse complement strand
GTGACGATCGACGATCCCAAGATGTACACGAAACCGTGGAAAAACACCCGGACATTTGTGTTGATGAAGCCTGGGCAGGAGATTTTAGAGTACTCCTGCGACGAGAACAATAAAGAGATCACCGAAGGTCACGTCACAGACGAATGGACCAAGAAAAAATAGCGGCAGGGATCACGCCGGCGAGGTGCTATCGAGGAAATCCAATCTCCCCAGCATCGGGTGGCCACCCGGCCGCACGACCCGATTGAGATTGGTTAGGGAATCGCGCATTCGTTCGAGACTGCAATCTTCCTGGCTGCTGTATTCCACGAGCCGCACGATTACATCGCCATGGATATTCTTGAACACTCCCACAATTTCGGGATCACGCCAACCGCGGGCCGTTTCCTCTTCAATGATCTTGATCGCTTCTTGCGGCGGGAAAGCCCTTTTATAGGGACGCGGATTCGTAAGCGCGTCGTAGATATCAGCCACCTGGAGGATTCGAGCCAGCAAAGGGATTTCTTCCTTGCGGAGGCCATCCGGATAGCCGGTGCCGTCCCACCGTTCATGGTGGTGGCGGATAATTGGCAGCACGTCCGCGAACGATTTCAAATGGCGGCAGATCTCTTCTCCCCGAACTGCGTGGCTCCGCATCACTACCCATTCCTGTGCCGTGAGGGGCCCTGGCTTAAACAGAATCGAATCCGGAATTCCAACTTTGCCGATGTCGTGGACAAACCCGCCGCGATACAGGGCTAACAGGCTGGGCCGATCCACACCAAGCGCGACTCCCAGCGCCAGACTGGTCAAGGCAAGCCGTTCGCAGTGGTGGGAAGTGACGCTGTCCCGCTGTTCCACGGCTCGGGCCAGCGAAAACAGAATCGCCGCGTTCTCATCGTCGGCCGGCGCTTCCGCCACACTCAAGCGCTCCGGCGCCCCTGATGAATGCCGCCTGAAGTCTTCTGTGTTGCGTAGCTGCTTCATCGCGCTAATACCCACATCGGCGGAAACTCGTCCCAGACGAGAGTACTAATGTAGAATTTGACATCTTCTACTCTGATTTAGTGCCGTACTACGGTAATGGCTTTCCACGCCGAATTGCCGGCGGCATCATACGCCCGAATCGTTACCACGGTATCCCCTATGAGCAGCGGCACCTCAGCCGACCAGTTGGTGGTGCCGGAAGCCGTTCCCGACTTCCCCGTGGACGTAGACCAGCGGACGGCCGCGACGCCCACGTTGTCCACGGCTGTTCCGCTGAACGTCATAGAACCGGATGTTGTGGATACGATGCTGGAGGCAGGCGATACAACCCGCAATGAGGGTGGTGTCCGGTCGGCAGCGGGTGGCGGTTCGATCGGCTTGCCGGGCGCCGAAGGTGGGCCGGTGGGCGGCTGGGCAGGCCCGGGCGGCGTAACCGGAGCCTTACTCCCGTAGAGGTTGCGAATTGCCGCGATGTCGTCCGGACTGAGGCCGGTTACCAAGCGGTAATAAGGGTACATTACGGAACCAGGCTTATCGGTGTGGCCCAAGCCCAAAGTGTGTCCGGCCTCGTGCAGCGCCACACTGAACAGGTCGATATTGGCTCCGATGCGCCAGTCTTCGTCCGCATCCAGGTGCATATCGCCGGCGATCGGCTCGCTATTGGGCGGGGCGGGGTAAAAACTGTGGGCGAGGACCTTTCCGGGACCATCGAAAGGAAACCCGTCCCCGTGCTCCCCGCTGGCGAATCGAATGGCGACGGTACGGGGGCTCGAGGGAGTACCGGCCGCCGAGAACGTAACATTCGCATACTGTGCCCACTCCCCCAGCGCTCGCCCCATTTCGCTGCGCAGAGCGTTTTCCTCCACCTTGGGTGTAAGCGTTTCGAAGACGAAATTCAGGTGCACCATGCCATCGGCAGCCGCGATCCAACCCTGCGCCGCAGCGGCATACGGCCCCATCCGGCCCGCCGGGGTTAGGGAGCCGACACACCCGATGAGCGGCTGGTCGGTTAGCAGATCCGGCGAGGCGGGGAGGATGTAAGCTACTTCGTCGTGCGCGGCGAGCTCAGCGAGGTTCTGCGCAGGACCTGCGATGACCAAATGTCCGGGGACCAGGCCGGGACGGTCCAAAACAAAGAAACCCAGCCTTTGCGCGATCTTCAAGCCCGCCGGGCGTGCAACATCTTCGTGCAGCATGAGCAGATAGGCGCCGGATGCGGCTGCCGAAAGTTCGGGGCTGAGTTTGTCCGAGGGCGCAAGATTGCCCGTCCACTCCACGTCCAGACCTTCCAGATCAGGCACGGCATGCGAGGATGCCATCACTGCGTTGTCCGGCACATAGGCCACGACGCGAATACCCCGCCGTTCCAGCTCCGCGCGGGTTTCGGGTGTGGGCGCCGAGCGGAATTGGATGATGAAGTGGTGGTTTAACTTTTCCGAGCGGGCGGATAACGCCTCAATGGTTCGTGCCTTGAGGTGAACCGCGGCTGCAAGAGGCTGCGCCAGCAGGCACACGAAACCGGCAGTCAATAGAAAACGCAAATAAGACTCCTTTATATTTTTTCGGCGGATCTGAGATTTTCTTTATCCGGACGCTACCAATTCCATACGCCTCCCATGCGCCGAAGATCGTTTTTTGTTTGGATGTTGCTGGTCGCCGCGGCAATTCCGTCCATCGCGCCGGCGAAAACCGTCTACCGCGTGGAAACCGTGGCCGGCAGCGGCGGGATGGGTGACGGCGGCCCGGCCACCGCCGCGCAAATCGGCCAAATTCAGGGCGTTGCCGCCGATCGTTTCGGGAATATCTACCTCTCCGATACCGACAACCATCGCGTGCGCAAAGTGAGTGCGAGCGGGATCATCACCGTACTGGCCGGAACCGGGAGTGCGGGGTTTAGCGGAGATGGCGGTCCGGCGGCTGGCGCAGCCCTGAACTATCCTTACGGCCTCGCTGTGGACCTGGCAGGGAACGTTTACGTGGCGGATCTCGGAAATTTCCGGGTACGCCGGATCGGCCTGGACGGAATCATCAACACCGAGGCCGGGAATGGGAAGAAGGGGTCGGCGGGCGATGGCGGCCCAGCGCTCAACGCGCCTCTCATGACGCCGCGCAACCTGGCTGTTGACGCAGGCGGGAACCTCTTCATTGCGGAGTTCGACGGCCACCGCGTGCGGAAGGTGACTCCCGATGGAAAAATGAGCACCGTGGCCGGGACCGGGGTCGCCGGCTTCCGCGGCGATGGCGGGTTGGCAACTGGCGCCCAACTCGGTTACCCTGCCGGTCTCGCCGTCGATCGCTATGGAGCGATTTACATTGCCGATTCGCAGAACCAGCGTATCCGGAAAGTCGGGCCTGGCGGAACGATCGTTACGGTGCTCGGCGGCTCGGCGGCCACTACTTTACTGACGCCGACGTCGCTGGCGCTGGACACCGCCGGGACGATCTACGTGGCCGATCGGAGCGATATCGTCCGCGCTTATACTGCATCCGGCACATGGAGCAATGTTGCGGGAACGGGCATCGCGGGCTTCAGCGGCGACGGCGGTCCGGCGTCGGCAGCCAAACTGGCCGCTGCTCACGATCTGGCGGTGGACACGGTCGGTAACCTGTACATCGCAGATGGTTTGCGTATCCGGAAGGTGAACAACAACGGCATCATTCAGACTACTGCCGGTGATGGTTACCTGCGTGCCATCGGCGATGGCGGGATCGCTACCGCGGCCATCTTGTTCCGGCCCTCCGCAGTCGCGCTGGATCCGCTCGGCAACCTGCTCATCGCCGACACTGGTACCCATCGCATTAGAAGAGTCAACGCCACGGGACAGATCACCACTCTATCCGGAACCGGCGTGGCGGGCTTTTCGGGAGACGGGCTTCCGGCGGCTGGCGCTCCGCTGAACACCCCGAGGGGAGTAGCCATTGATTCCCTGGGGAATGTGATCGCTGCCGACACAGGCAATGAGCGCGTGCGCCAGATCGCGAATGACGGGCGGATTCAAACTCTCATCGGAACCGGCGCCGGCGGCATGGGAGAAGAGGGACTTTCGGGAACTCTGACGGTTTTGCATAGCCCCCAAGGCGCCTGCGTCAACCGTATCGGGACGATTTACGTGGTGGACTCATCGAATCACAGGGTGTTGCGCGCCGCTCCGGGGGCGGCGGTCGTGACTGCCGCGGGCAACGGTTCACCCGGCGATGCCGGTGATGGCGGGCTGGGACGGCTGGCTCAGCTCAACCAGCCCGCAGCCTGCGCGTTCGACACGGCAGGCAACCTGTTTGTTGCCGACACCTTCAACCATCGCATCCGTAAAGTAACGGCTGCCGGTATCATCTCCACGGTGGCGGGCGCAGGCAATGAAGGCTACACCGGGGATGGCGGAGCAGCCACCGAAGCTCTGCTGCGCGCACCACGAGGGGTAGCGGTGGACGATGACGGCAATATCTATATTTCCGATACCGGAAATAACCGAATCCGCCAGGTCACTCGCGATGGCCTCATCCGCACCATTGCCGGAGGCGAAGGAGCAAGTGTGCCCCTCAGCGCACCGGGCGGTTTGGCCCGCGATGGCTCAGGCACTCTTTACGTCGCCGACACCGGCAACAATGTAGTCCGCCGCCTGATTCCCGAACAGGTTCAGGATCCGCCCGCAGTGACGCTCCTGCCCGAGCTTTCCGCTGTGAACTCAGCAAGCGTCTTGCCGGGACCCGTGGCGCCCGGTGAAGCCCTCACCATCTTCGGCAGCGGTCTCGGGCCCGAAAGTGGAGTCGCCGGGGGCCCGGATGCCGCCGGGCTGCTTTCCAACCTTGTGGCCGGCACGGAAGTCCGGTTCGATGGGGTCCCCGCGCCGGTTTTCTACGCGCAGGCGGGACAGATCAATGTGCAAGTGCCATACACGATCGCGGGCTCCGCGGTGACTCATCTGGAGGCTCGTTACAACGGACAACTCTCCGGGACGCTCGCTCTGCCAGTTGCGGACGCCGCCCCCGGCCTGTTTCCGGTGATCGTCAATCCGGATGGATCGCCGAACTCCGCCGCCGAGCCAGCGCTCCGCGGGACTGTGGTTACCTTGTATGGAACCGGCGAGGGCCTCACCGACGGCGCGAACCTTTCGGGCAAAGCCGCCACCGCGCCTTTTTCGCGCCCTAGGCTGCCGGCTGCATTGACAATCGCGGGGGTGAATGCGGAAGTCTTGTACGCAGGTAGCGCGCCGGGGCTGGTGGGCACGCTGCAAATCAATGCCCGCGTGCCAGGCGGCTTCGTACCCGAAGGGCCGCAAATCGTGTATTTGATAGTCGGAACAACAACCTCGGCGCCCATTACAATCTGGCTGAAGTGACGCTGTTATTCTGAAGCAGAGTGCGAGTCGCTCTGACCATTGCCGGCTCCGATCCCAGCGGAGGCGCGGGCATTCAGGCGGACCTGAAGACTTTCCATCAGTTCGGTGTCTACGGCGAAGCCGTCATTACTCTGATTACGGTGCAAAACACGCAGCGCGTGAGCCGCGTACAGACGTTATCCGCAGACCTGGTGATGGAGCAATTGGAAGCAGTCTTGGAGGATATTCCGCCGGACGCCGCCAAGACCGGAGCGCTGGGGTCGATGGAAGTAGTTCGTTGCCTCGCGCGGGCCGCTGCGACATACGAATTTCCCTTGGTAGTAGATCCAGTCCTGATCAGCACGCAAGGCCGCAGACTATTGGCGCCTGAAGCTGTGGACGTTTTGCGCACGGAGCTGTTTCCCCGCGCAGCGCTGGTTACTCCGAACCTTCCGGAAGCCGAATTGCTTTCCGGCATCGCGATTCGCGGTACGGAGGAATTGTACCGCGCCGCCGAAACCATCCGGGCGCACGGCGCAGGCGCGGTGCTGATCAAGGGTGGTCATCGCGAAGGATCAGCCACGGATGTATTACTGGATGACGAGGGCTGGCACGAATTCCCTGCCCCGCGGATCGAGACAGTTCACACGCACGGCACCGGCTGTACTTATTCGGCTGCCATCACCGCCGGTCTCGCATGTGGCCTACCGCTCCGGGATGCCATCTCGCGAGCCAAAGAATTCATCCACGCAGCAATTGCCGCTGCTCCAAAGCTGGGGCGAGGCTGCGGACCGCTCAATCATCATGCCGGCGATACTCCGTAGGCTGCGCCTCGGTTCCGTGATACGATCCTTCCGAACATGTTCAATCCCAGTTATGTCTGCGGGACTAGCAGTCTTCCACTCCTCGGCGAAACCATTGGCGTTCATTTCGACCGCGCCGCTGTGCGCTGGAGCGGCCGCGAAGCGCTGGTCGTCCGTCACCAGAAGGTTCGCTGGACTTATGCCGAATTAAAGGAGCGCGTGGATGCGTTCGCTGCCGGGCTGCTGGCTATTGGCTTGATGCCGGGAGATCGCATCGGCATCTGGTCGCCCAATAACGCCGAGTGGGTCATCGCGCAGTTCGCGACGGCAAAAGCCGGCCTGATCCTGGTCAACATCAACCCGGCGTACCGGCTCTCCGAGCTCGAGCACGCCCTGCGCAAATCCGGCTGCAAAGCCCTGATCACGGCCGAACGGTTCAAGAGCTGCGATTATTTTGCCATGCTCCGCACACTCACGAGCCAGGGGCGTTTGCCACGGCTCGAGACCATGATTCACCTTTCCGATCAGCCGCAAACCGACATGATTGCCTTTGCAGATGTGGCACAGCGCGGCGGCGAACCGGCTCGCCGCGCGCTGGAACAACGCGCGCAGCACTTGCAATTTGACGACCCCATAAACATCCAGTTCACCAGCGGCACGACGGGTCTGCCCAAAGGCGCTACGCTGACGCACCACAATATTCTCAACAACGCCTTCTTCGGGGCCGGGATAATGGGGCTCCGTGAGGGAGACCGCCTGTGTATTCCGGTGCCGCTTTATCACTGCTTCGGGATGGTGTTGTCGAATCTGGCTTGCGTGACGCATGGGGCCGCGATGGTTTTTCCCAGCGAGAGTTTCGACCCGCTGGCAGTCCTCCAAACGGTGGAAGCAGAGCGGTGTACGGGGCTCCACGGCGTTCCGACTATGTTTATCGCGGAACTGGAACACCCTCAGTTTTCCCGTTTTGACCTGCGGTCGCTGCGGAACGGCATTATGGCCGGCGCCCCCTGTCCGATCGAGGTAATGCGCCGCGTTGTAGACCAGATGCACATGAGCGACATCACCATCGGCTACGGCATGACCGAGACCAGCCCCGTGAGTTTTCAGTGCGCCGTGGACGATCCGCTGGAGCGGCGCGTTTCCACAGTCGGCCGCGTGCACCCGCACGTCGAAGTGAAAATCGTGGATGGCTCAGGAAAGGTGGTGCCGCGCGGGACGCCCGGCGAGCTGCTGGCTCGCGGTTACCTTGTCATGCGCGGATATTGGGAAGACCCGGAACAGACCGCCAAAGCCATCGATCCGGCCGGGTGGATGCATAGCGGGGACCTTGCCACGATTGACGAGGATGGATATTGCAATATCGTCGGCCGTTTAAAAGATATGGTGATTCGCGGCGGCGAGAACATCTATCCACGCGAGATTGAGGAGTTCCTATTCCGGCACCCCAAGGTCGAATCCGTGCAGGTCTTCGGCGTTCCAGACGCCAAATTCGGCGAAGAGCTCTGCGCCTGGATCAAAGTGCGCGAAGGCGAATCGCTGGAAGAAGCAGATGTGCGGGCGTTCTGCGAAGGAGAAATCGCCCGCTACAAGATTCCGCGATACATTCGTTTCGTCGCGGACTATCCGATGACGGTCACCGGTAAAGTGCAAAAGTTCGCCATGCGCCAGCACATGATGAAGGAACTCGGGCTGATGCAACAGCAGACTGCCTAGCGCGATTTTGCCCGGCGCTTCCTGGGCTGGACCACTCGCCGCTTTCCGCTTCGGGTCCGGCTAGTCCCCGTGTCTGAAGCCCAATCGTGCTCCGCCGGATTGTGGTGCCCGTGGACCAGATCGCGCAGGTGCTTTTTGAAATCTTTTTCGTCCATCTCGCATTCCCCAGCGGGTTAATTAATAGTGGCCGTGATGCTTTTCGTGCCGGTCATAGAGGGCTCCGGCTCCCGCTCCGGCCAAAGCGCCAATCCCCGCGCCTTTGCCGCCGCCGGCGAGCGCCCCGATCGCGGCCCCTCCCGCTGCTCCGATACCGATCCGCTTGGCGGTTTTCATATGCCGCTTGTGCCGTACGTATTGCTGCCGCGTCCGGTAATGCGTTGCAGCGACTCCAGGCGCGGCTGAGCCAACCAGCAGCCCGGTCGAAATGATGCCGGTGATCAGTGCCTTCCTCATATCGTGTCCTCGCAGGAAGTTGGAGCACGGATGTAGCCAAAGCTTTGTGAAATTCCCTACTCTGCCTAAGTGCGCATTTTCGCAAGACCGCTCCCTGACGGTCGCGGCTCGGAAAACGCCTCATACAGAGCCGCGACCGTAAGGAAGCGGTTGGGCGCCGATTCTGGAATACGCGACCGTAACTGGGAACTAAGCTGCGCAGATTGTCACAAGGCGTTGCGTGACGAGACTTCGCAACAGATCGGGTTCGATCTCGGGATGGGAGCGCAGGCCAGCCGGTAAAATCTGCACTGGTTCCACTTGCTGGCGTAATGCGACTTCACGAAATCCCAATGCCGTCGCCAGGCGGCACGCAATCTGTACAACGGAAACGAGGGACCCCAGCGCGGGAGCGGTAGGGTCGTGATGCTGACCCATACAATCGCATAACTCTTCCGGAAAGCTCCAACGGCGTCCCAGGAAAGCTCCGGCTTCAGAATGTGTCACGCCAAATATGCTCTTCTCGAGGCTGTTAACAGCGTCTATGCTTTCGAAAGGCATACGCGAGATTTCCAGGTAGCGTTCCCGTATGGAAAGCAGAAGAGCGAGCCGTCCTAGTTCATGCGTGAGACCGGCGGCATAAGCGCGCCTTGGATCGCTGCCGCTGATGCCTGCCAGAGTTTCGGCGATCACCGCCGCAGCCACACTATGAGTCCAAACCGCGTGTGCGTCCTGCCGCTTGGAAAAATGCCGCAAATAGGACCCCATCACCACCGTCAGGATCAAGGAGTGAACCCGCTCCAAACCGAGAAGGATAATGGCATGCTGAATCCCTCCGACACGGCGCTGCATGCCGAATTCCGCTGAGTTGGCCATACGCAGGAGGTCGGCAGCCAAACCGGGGTCTGATTTGAACACCTGGATCAGCGGTTCGATGTCGTCGCCGGGTCCGGCGGCGAGCGACAGAGCTTGCGTGCCCATGGCGGGAAAAGGCGGCATGGTGCACAGAAGCTGGAGAGTTCGCGCCCGTTGCTGTTGGCTCTCAGCGGAGGCCATACAACCGATTTTCCAGGACTTAATCTATGCCGAACAGGCTTTCTTTCGTTAAGGGTATCGGCATCGGGCCGGGGTTAACTAAAGACAATATTCCTCCGGACAGTCATTGCCGTTACCATTTCGACAGGCACGCCGATCCCATGCCGGAGAGTACTCCCCAAAGGAACCAGCACCTGGAGTTTGCGGAGAACCTGATTGCCGGTTCGCTGACGGTGTTCGGCCGCCTCGTCTCTGCCGCAGGCTTACGTGATCCGCGCACGGGGCGGTATCAGCACGCTCTTCTTAGCCGCCTTTTGGATGCCGATTCCATGCAAGACGTGCTCTATCGCCTGCACCGCAAGTGTTTTCTGGAATGGCTCGCCTTGACGCTGGCGCAGCAGAGGGGCGATCTTACGCGCACCTTCGATCGCAATCCCAGCGGCACCGCAGCCAGTGTTTTGTTGTGGCTGGACCATCACCTGTATCAGTCCCTAATTCCGGCCGATACGCCTTCCTATGAGTCGGAGCTCTTCACTCACGACATCTGGCTGGCCCTGCAATCGATCCAGTACGACTTTGAGCCGCGGAAGGCGCGGTATGAGCTTGACACCGAGGCTGATGCCGCAAAGCCCAGTCAGCCGCCAAAGAGATCATTCAGTTGGCTGGCAGGCTGGAAGAAGAGTCAGTGGAGCACGCCCTAAGAAACAAAAATGCCGGTAAGAACCCCGAATGAGTTCTTACCGGCGCGGCTACCGAAACTACCGAGAACCTTAAACCTGCTCTCCGGCGCGAGCACGCCGCTTGTAATTGGCGATGATCAGCGTCAGCAGGCCGATTCCGAGGATGCCATAGAACTTAGGTTCGGGAACGCCCGGCGTCGTCACCTGGATCTGTCCCAGCAGCAGATAATTGCAATCCGCCTGAATCCCGATCCACTGATGGGCCGGGATGTTGCTGATCGTAAACGTTGCGTTTCCCGTAACGAACCGGTTCGAGTACAGTTCCGTCGTGAGAGGGGACGTGCCGCCCTGACCCAGATTGTTGCCAGCCGTGCCGAAGCCAGTGGGCGTGCTGGTGGAAGTGCCGCTCCAAACGTTGTAGGAGTCGTTCTGGCCGGGGCTTTGGACGAGGGTGAAAGTAACGGTTGACCCTGCCGTGATTCCACTCAGATCGATCATCAGAACATTTGATTCGGTGATACCGGCCTGGCTGGTATAGGCGCCGCCCGTAAAGGGCGCCATGCCGCTGGCATTGTTACCACCCTGCCCGTTGGTCACGGAAAACAAACTCAGTTGTCCGGTGACTTTTCCGGCCTGGCCGATTCCACCTCCGCCGGGGTTGTTGTCGATTGTTTCCGCCCAGACCTTAAGCGTCTGTCCGCTTTGAGTCGAGCTATAGGGATCGGCGATCGTTTGTCCGGAACCGCCAAAACCCAAATCGAATGTAACTACCGTCGCATGAGCCGTTGAACCTGCAAAAGATGCAAGAGCCGCTAGAAGTGCAAGAGAATTGAGCTTCATCGTGGTTCAAAGTCCTCCCTAATATTGTGGCAAGTGGAACTGTCAGAGATCAGAATAACTTGCGTGGGACCGCAAATCCACCCCAAAACGGCTTTGAAATCATCAAAAAGTACCACGCAAGTGTGGTCTTAGTACACCTACAACTAGTACAAAACGCCGGGCTTATTCAATTGCGCAGGAAGAGTAAACCAGGCTGCGGGTGTTCTAGTTCACGCGGCCCAGAAGCTCCTGGATACCGGCTTCCGTTTCCTTGGTCGGAAGCAACTGGAGCGCGCGTGCCAGTTCGGTTTTGGCGCGCGTCGTTTGCCCCTTTTGAAACCACCCCACGCCGGCGTGGTAGGCGAAATCGGCGTTATTGGGATACTGGCGAACCAGTTTGTCCAGAATTTCCAATGCCTCGTCGTTCTGGTTCCGCTTCAGGTATACGACGGCGAGTGTGTCGGCGAAAAAAGGTACCTGAGGAGCTTTGCCGGTCGCTTGACGGGCGAGTTTTAGAGCCTGATCCAGATTATCCCCTGTCTCCGCCATCAGATAGGCCAGGTTGTTCATGGCGGCAGGATCTTCGGGGTGTAAGGAAAGAGCGTGGCGGGCCGACTGCTTGGCCTCCTGCTTCCGGTTCAGTTGCTCGAGCAGGAAACTGATCATTGTGCCGGGCCGGGGATCCTTCGGTTGCAGGGTAGCGGCCTTCTCCAGGATCTTGATGGCGCCGTCCAGGTCTCCCCGCAACCGGTAAAGATTGGAAAGCTGCAGTTGGGGATCGATCGAATCGGGAGTCTGGTCGGCCAGCGTCCGCAGCTGCTCTACGGCCATGTTGTACCTTCCGCTTTTCAGGGCTGTAGTAACCAGCATCGACCGAACCTGCTGTGCTCCGTGGGTGCGCTTGAGTTCTTCTTCCAGGCGGGCTACCGCTTTTTCCGGGCGGTGTTCGGCAAGGTCGGTATCCACCAGGCCTCCGAGCGCGCGCCACTCCTGCGGATGCGCATCCCACACTTTCTTGAACTCCGTTTCCGCTTCGGAGTACTTCTGTTTGGCCAAACTCACATATGCCAATTGCAGTTGGACATCCACCAGTTCCGGAACCTGCCGCGCCAGCCGTATGAGCGCTTCCCCGGATTCTTCGTATCTTCCGGCGCGCAACAATGCGCTTCCGCGTATCAATTGCGCCTGGACGTGGCTGGGAATGAGTGCCAAGGCTACGTCGGCATGCTGGATCGCCTCCGCGGCGGCCCCCCGTTTCAGTGCGAGATCGGCTAGCGAAATCCGCGCCTCGACCGAGTTGGGGTCTTTTTTGATCACTTCCTGAAACTGCGCCTGCCCCCCAGCGGCATCGCCGGTTTGGACGAGAACTTTGGCATAGACTAACCGGAGAAATGTATCGTCGGGGCTCTTTTCCACCAGTGCCTTAAGATCCTGGATCGCTTCAGCCGTTTTCGTCCCGGATTGCAAGTCCACAAGCAACGCGGCTCGCAAGGTACGCGCATACTGGTCCTCGGGATGTTCGGCAACGGTCTGTTCGAGCAGCTTAAGACCTTCCTGCGATTTGTTCTGTGTCAGCAGCAATCTCGCAAGCCTTAGCTGATACGTCAACTTGTCCTTGCTATTCGCGATCCCGGAGGAATACTCGCGCTGCGCGTTCGCCCAATCCCCAATGGAAGCATAAAAATCCCCGCTCTTCAGATGAGCTTGGGGGTCTCCGCCGGCGCTTGCCAGAAAACGCTCCATTACCGCGGCCAGCTCGGCTCGGTTGTTGACGCCTGCGTAATGACCGGCAAGCTGCAGCAGATATCCCGTATCCTTCGGATTTTCCTGGATCTTCCGCTTGAGGATATTCTCGGCGTCAGCGGGCCGGCCCGTCTCGCCATAGAGCCGGTATAACGCGTCGTAGACATCGGCGGCCGACTTATTCGCCGCAATGAAATCCAGCCCGGCTTTCTCCGCTCTCACCGCGCTTCCGGACCGGTAAAGGGCATCCATCAGGCCCAGAGTCATCTTGTCGTCCGCCGGGTTCGCCTCATGTCCGCTGGTGAACAGCGTCACAGCCTCCTCCGGCCGTTTTTCCAACATGGCGAGATAGCCTTTGATACGCAATGCTTCGGCCGACCGGGGATCCCGCGCCAACCATTCGCCGCTGATCTTCACCAGCCGGTCATAAACGGCTTGGGGACGGGACGGGTCTCCGATGAACCCACCCAAGAGCAGATTGGCCAACTCACGTTGCGCGGCCTTGTTATCCGGGATCACGCGCAAACAGCGCTCGAGATCCTGCCACGCCGCCAGCGGCTTGTTCTGCTTCAACTCGGCCAGCGCGGCACGGTAAAGTGCCTCTCCGTTATTGGGATCCTTCTGCGCCGCCTTCCGATAATTCAATTCGGCGTCGGCATACGCTCCGCGCGCATACAATTGATTCCCTTTGTCCATGTAGTAGGCTGCGCTGCGCGAGCAAGCCGTTGTCACGAGCAGCAGGAACGCCACGATGCCGCACAGGACGCGACTGTATTTCAGGTAGGCCATAGAACAAGAAGTAAGTGACTTAAAAACGAATCCGTAAAAATACGGAAGGAAACACCCAAAGTGAATTTAGCATGGATATACCCTTAGTTTAGTATCTGTCCGGCATCATGGTTCTAGAACTTTCAGTACGGCGAATCAGGTGATTCGGCCCTCTTGACGTATATTTCCACAGGATATAAGATTAAAGGGTCCTCAATTATCTGAATGAGAACGGCCTGGGCCTGGCCTGCCAAGGCGTTTTTCCGCAGCGTGCTGGTTTATTGGCAGGTGAAGCTGGAAGCCTCTTCGATACTGCCCGCCCCCTTGTAGCGCGGCTGTTTGGGATAGGCGCATAAGGGCCGGGTTCTTCCGGGCCATGGTGTATTCGGTCCCGCGGTGGCGACGATCTGTTCCGGAGCCGCGCTCTTCTCCACCCAATTCACCAGGGCCGTGAAAGCATCGAATCGGTCGGTGCTCGGCCCGCCCCCACAGTGATTCATGCCGGGCACTGCGAACATCCGGACGAAATCGGCAGCGGAGCCGCGATTCACACGGTTCACGTCATTCCACCAGCTCACCGTATCCTTGATGGAAAAGATCGGGTCACTCACGCCGTGAACGATCAACAGCTTCCCGCCGTGGCCTTTGAATGCCGACAAATCCGTGGAGCTCGCCATCATGAAATCCCAGGCCGACTTGGTATAGACACCCGATTCGGCATAGAGCTTGGCGGCATCGCGGTCGAAGTCGATGCCGAGCAGGAAGGCCAGAGGAGCACCGTTGGAAGTGGGGACGGGGGTCGGCGGCGTAGTGAAGATTGCGGAAACCGCTCCCGCGCCGAGCGTCGTGCTGATGCTGGAATTCTGCGGCGCATCGTAGGCCCCCAGTTTCCAGGCGCGCCAGCCTTGCACGTAGGCATCGCCGACTTTGCCACCGATGCCGCGGTCCCACGCCCAGTCGGCATACAACTGCTCCCCTTTCGAGTTCTTTGCGCCGTCGAAGACTCTTTTCAATGCCGCGATCTGCGCCGCTGCAAGACAGGTGGTCCGCTTCGGTCCTTTGCACGCGAGCGCGTCCACTTTCGGGGTCACGGCCGCCGTGGTACACGCCAGGAAATTATCAATGATGCCATCTTCCAGCCCGTCAAGCCGATCGCAGGAGCCGAGCACTGCTTGCACCACCAGGTCGAGATCTTCGTCCGTAAACGTTTTGTTGAGCAGCGGCTGTCCGAACCGGTCATAGATTCCGAACGCCTTCGCCAGGGCTGCGTAGGCTAGGGTCGCATCAACTTCTCCGAACAGCGCGGCCTTGGGAAGCTGAAAGCCTGGGGCACAGGCCAGGATGCCGTCGTAATAGGACGGGAAACGCTGCGACATCATCATGCCCTCGCGTCCGCCCTCGGAGCAGCCGACATAATAAGAGCGCTCCGGCGGCCGGCCATAATAATCCTTGATCAGGGCTTTGGCCGCCTGAGTCACCTGATCGTAGGAGTTGTAGCCGAAGTCGATCCGGGCCTGCGGATCGAAGCCGAAGGTTTGGGCGCCGTTTCGGTTCGGATCGTTGTTTATGGCATTGTCGTGCCCCGAATCCTGAGCAACCACCGCATATCCCAGTGCCAGCGCAATCGTGCGCTGCTGCCCTTGCAAATTCCCGTACGCATTACCCAGATTGCCGTTCGATCCGCCGCCGCCTTCGAAGAAGAAGCGGCCATTCCAGGCTGCGGGCAGGCGGAGGCGGAACCTGATGGCGTAAGGCTGGGAGTTCACGCCAACGCGCTCGTTCAACTTGCCGAGAACCTCGCAATGCGCCGGCAATGCGGGAGTATTTCCCTGTGCCGCCGCAGCCTCATTCCAGCGCCCCCCCTTGATCGCGCCACACTTCCCCGCGAAATCCTGACTGGCTCCGCTCGAAACCAATAGGAACAGTGCCGCGGCCGGTAAATAGAGCGTTCTGAGTGCCATGTGTTTAAGATAACTGATGTGCCCCTGGAACCGTTTGAAGTGTTCGCCATTCGCTACGCGCATCATGCAAACCGGCACGCGGGTGAGAATTTTCTGCTGGCCGATCCGCACGAGTTCGCCTCCGATCTCGATTACTTCGTCTGGGTATTACGGCGTCACGATTGCAGTTTTGTAGTCGATACCGGTTTCGGGGAGGAGGCTGCCTCGCGGCGCGGACGCGAGCTCCTGCGCCACCCGGCCGAAGCGCTGCAGCTCTTGCAAATGGATGCAGAGCAGGTAACGGATGTGATCCTCACGCATCTGCACTATGACCACGCCGGCAGCCTCGACCGGTTTCCCCGCGCCCGTTTTCATTTACAGGACCGCGAGATGTCGTATGTCACGGGCCGCTCGATGTGTCACGGGCTGATGCGCGTGCCTTTCGATGTGGAGAATGTGCTGGAAATGGTCCGGCACGTGTTCGCCGGGCGCGCCGAGTTTCACGACGGCGATGCGGAAATTGTTCCGGGGTTGAGTCTGCATCGCGTGGGAGGGCACTCGGCGGGACTCCAGATTCTGCGGGTGTGGACGCAGCGCGGGTGGGTCGTTCTGGCGTCCGACGCCTCGCATCTCTACTCGCAGTTCCGCCAGGGGCGTGTTTTTCCCGTGGTGTACAATGTCGGGGACGTACTGGAAGGCTACAAGCGGTTATACCGGCTGGCGGACTCCCCCGATCACATTATTCCGGGACACGACCCTCTGGTAATGAAGTATTACCCGCCCGCGCGCCCCGATCTCAGCGGGATCGCGGTGCGGTTGGACGTGGCGCCGCGCTTAGCACTTACCGAGCCGCGACCGTAAGGGAGCGGTGGTCCTGAAAGCTGCTAGCCCCCACGGATTGGAGAACAATGGCAGAAGAAAACATCGGATTTGTCGGTGTAGGCAGAATGGGCGGACGCATGGGGCGCCGCCTGCTCGACGCAGGTTACCGGCTGACGGTTTACGACACCAGCAATGAAGCCGTGAAGCCCCTGACCGACTTGGGCGCGCAGCGCGCCGAATCGCCTGCCGCCGTGGCTTCAGAAGCCGAAATCGTTCTGGCAAGCCTGCCAACGCCACCGATCGTGGAAGCTGTGGCGCTCGGAGCGAAGGGCATCATCGAGGGCCGGCGCGTAAAAGTTTTCGTCGATATGTCGACAACGGGCGCCACCTACGCCCGGCGGGTGGCGGAGGGACTCGCCGCGAAAGGAATTGTCGCGGTGGATGCGCCGGTGAGCGGCGGAATTTCCGGCGCGGAGCGAGGGACCGTCGCGGTGATGGTGGCCTGCCCCGCCGAAGTGTTCCAGCGCCTCAAGCCCATACTCGATCACATCGGCAAGGTGTTTCACGTCGGCACGCAACCGGGTTTGGGGCAGACGATGAAGCTGCTCAATAATCTTCTCTCGGCAACGGCCATGGCCATTTCGTCGGAGGCCGTGGTCATGGGCGTGAAGGCGGGGCTCGATGCCAAAATGATCATCGATGTGATCAATTCGGGCAGCGGCCGCAACACAGCCACCCAGGACAAGATTCCGCGCTGCGTCATTCCCCGTACTTTCGATTTCGGTTTCGCCATCGGCCTGCTGAACAAGGATGTCCGGCTCTGCCTGCAAGAGGCCGATGCGCTCGGCGTTCCCATGGTGGTCGGCAGCGCCGTGCGGCAACTGCTCTCCATCGCGACCGCCAGCGAAGGGGCCGATGCCGACATGACAGAACTGGTCAAGCCCGTGGAAAGCTGGGCGGGCGTGCAGGTCGGCGGCTAAATGAAGAAGTATCAACTCCTGGTTGGCGGCGAGTGGAGAGATCCCTCATCGGGCGCGTGGCTCGAATCAATGAACCCGTTCACCGGCGCGCCCTGGGCGCTGGTTCCACGTGGTGGCAAGGCCGACGTGGATGCCGCAGTGGCTGCGGCGAAGGCCGCCTTCTGCCGGCAAAGCGAATGGCGCCGGATGACCGCGACGGGTCGCGGCGCGCTGCTCCACCGATTGGGCGATCTGGTTGCGGTCGAGGCGGAGAGGCTGGCCGAGATCGAAACCCGGGACAACGGCAAACTGCTCGCCGAAATGCGCGCGCAGTTAAATTACATCCCGCAATGGTTCCGCTATTTCGGCGGACTCGCCGACAAGATCGAAGGCCGCGTCATCCCCATCGATAAGCCGGGCGTATTCAACTTCACGCGAGAGGAACCGCTGGGCGTCGTCGCCGCCATCACGCCGTGGAATTCCCCGCTGTTGCTCGCTGCCTGGAAGCTGGCTCCGGCGCTGGCCGCCGGCAATACGGTGGTTTGGAAGCCCTCGGAGTTTTCTTCCGTTTCGGCGCTGGAGTTCGGAGAACTTTTCGAACGGGCCGGCTTCCCGCCGGGAGTGGTGAACATCATCACCGGGTTCGGCAATGAAGTGGGCGAGCCGCTGGTCACGCATCCCGACGTGGCCAAAGTCGCGTTTACCGGCGGCGACCGCACGGGCGAGCAGGTCTACCAAATGGCCGCCCGCGGGATAAAGCACGTCACGCTGGAACTCGGCGGCAAATCGGCGAACATCGTGTTCGATGACGCCGACCTGACGGCCGCCGTGAACGGCGTGGTTTCCGGGATCTTCGCCGCCACCGGCCAGACCTGCATCGCCGGATCGCGGGCTTTGATTCACCGCTCGATCTACCCGGAGTTCGCCGAGCGCCTCCTGGCCCTGGCCCGCACGGCTCGCATGGGAGATCCACTCGACTCGGGAACACAGGTTGGACCCATTACCACACGCCCGCAATACGAAAAAGTGCTGGATTATATCCGCATCGCCAAGGAGGAAGGCGCGCTCTGCCGGATGGGAGGCGCCGCGGCCTCGCGCCCGGAATGCGGCTCGGGTTGGTTCGTTGAACCGACCATCTTCACCGATGTCAGGCCCGAGATGCGTATCGCCAACGAAGAAGTCTTCGGTCCAGTGCTTTCCATCATCCCGTTCGACGATGAAGAAGACGCCATTCGCATTGCCAACAACACCGTCTACGGCCTGGCGGCGGGCGTTTGGACCGCCAGCATGCGCCGGGCGCTGATGATGACGGAACGGCTCGAGGCCGGCACAGTGTGGGTGAATACCTATCGCGCCATCAGTTACATGTCGCCGTTTGGCGGGTATAAGCGGTCGGGCCTGGGACGCGAAAGCGGCGCGGAGGCGATTCGCGAGTATCTGCAAACCAAGAGCGTATGGATCGACATTTCGGGCAGCAGCCCGAACCCTTTTGTGATGCGGTAACCAAAGCCGTGGAGCGCGAACCGAACGGCAAATGCGCCCTCATTACAGGCTCCACGCAGGGTCTCGGGCTGGCCGCGGCCAGGCCGGCTGCCATATCGTGCTGAATGGATTCGCTTCCCCTCAAGAGATCGCCGCGCTGCGCGCGCAGTTGGAAATCAACGGCGTAAGCACCCTCTATTGCGGCGCCGATCTGCGAAATCCAGCCCAGATCGAACAGATAATGCAAACGGCGGCCGAAACTTTCGGCGGTGTCGATATCCTGGTGAACAATGCTGTCGTGCGGCACCAGGACCCGGTAGAAGAGTTCCCGGTGGCGCGCTGGGATGAAGCCGTCGCGGTGAATCTTTCCGCCGCTTTTCATACCGTAAGACTCGCGCTGCCCTACATGCGAAAGCGTAATTGGGGCCGGATCATCAACGTGTCGTCGATCTACGGACAGCGGGGCGCGGCGAACCGGATCGGCTACGTAGTCACGAAAACAGCGCTGCTCGGGCTGACACGGGCGGTAGCCCTGGAAACGCTGGGTCAAAACATTACCTGCAACGCAGTGTGCCCGGGCACGGCGCCGACGCCCGTGCATGAATCGGCCATCGAGCGTATGATGGCCAGTGAAGGGTTGGAACGCCACGACGCGGAGCGCCGCTTCTTAAGCGGCAGACAACCCAGCGGCCGTTTCATTCCGGGCGAAGACGTCGCCGCACTGATGTTGTTCCTGTGTGGGCCGAACGGCGCAGAGATTACCGGCGCGGCTTTACCGATCGATGGCGGCTGGGCCAGTTCCTGAGCTGCTGGGCTTTTACTACCGGCTTGCGCCCGGCAGCGGCGCCGTGCCATCGAGCGCAAAGGTAAGCAGTCGCGGCGGAGCCACAGGCGCGGGTGGCGGCTGGTTGGCGGCTGCTGCAGCGGCATCGATGCGCGGCCTGACGGTTCCGGTGCCGCCCATTAGCGACACATACTGCTTGCCATCCACCTGGAACGTTATCGGCGGGCCCATGCCGCCACGCAAACCCGTTTGGATCTCCAGCAGTTTTTCGCCCTTGTCGGCGCTATAGGCCAGCAAGCGGCCGTCATTGACCACCTGCAGGACCAGATTGCCCGCTGTGGTTACAGTGCCTCCACCGATACCGCCACCACCAGGCATGCGCCAGCGCATCGTTTGAGCGACTGGATCCCACGCCACCAGCGCTCCCTTGGGGCCCGAACCTTCCAGAGGCGCCGGTCCGGCCGCGGGTGGCGGTGGCCGCGTGGGCGTGGGGGCGGGGCGCACCGTGCCTGTCGTCAGTCCCGGCTTGGGGGCGAATACTTCTTCGGATGCAAATGTGAAACTGCTGCCGGTGGTAGTCGGGATATACACCAATCCGGTCGCCGGATTGAACGACATCGGCGACCAGTTGTGAGCGCCCCCGGCCGAGGGTGAAATGCTGATCGACTCAGCGCCGTAATTGGCCTCGGGATTGACCATCGGGCGCCCGGTCTTCTGATCGATGCCTTTGGCCCATGTTACCTGCGCGAAGGGTTGGGCCGAAATGAACTGTCCGGTGATGCGGTCGAGCGTGTAATAGAAGCCGTTTTTGTTGGCCTGCATGATCACCTTACGCTGGCGGCCGTCGATCGAGAGATCCGCCAGCATAAGGTGCTGGACGCTGTCATAGTCCCAGGAATCGCCGGGAACCATCTGGTAGTGCCACTTCAATTCTCCGGTGTCGGCCTGAACCGCCAGCACGGAACAGACGTACAGGTTGTCTTTGCCATGCGTTTTTCGCAGATGTTCCGGCCACGGCTCGGCGTTGCCCGTGCCCACGTAAATAAGGTTGGCTTCCGGATCATAGGCCATGCCGTCCCACACGGCCGCGCCGCCGCCGTTTTTCCACCATTCACCTTCCCATGTCTGGGCGGCCTTCCGCATCGATGCATTTTCAAACGGCTTGGAAGGGTCGCCCGGAACAGTGTAGAAACGCCAGGCGCGCCGTCCAGTCATGGCATCGTAGGCATCGAAATATCCGCGCGTGGGCCGATCGCCCCCGCTCACTCCGATGATGACTTTGCCCTTCGCGATTCGCGGCGCCATGGTGATGGTCTGATTGTCTTGCGGGAAGGCAACGCGCGCTTCCCACAAGGGTTTGCCGGTCTCGGCATCGAGGGCATGCAGCCTGCCATCGATGATGGGCGCAATGATCATGCCCTGATAGATCGCGAGACCACGGTTCACTACACCGCAGCAGATCTTCGGGAACACCGCGTCCTGGTTTACCTCGGGGTCCCAACGCCAGCGCTCTTTTCCGGTGCGGGCATCCACGGCGAAGACCACGCTCCAGTTGGTGATCCCATAGAGCGTTCCGTTCCATACCAGCGGCGTCGCTTCCTGCGCGCCGCCTCCCGCGCCAAGATCGTATGACCACGCCAGCCCCAGCCGACTTACATTCGTAGTGTTGATCTGGTTGAGAGGGCTGAATCGGGTTTCGGCCGGCGTGAGCCCGTAAGTCAGCCAGTCAGCGCCAGTGCTGCCGGCGCTTTTCAACGCGGCGTCATCGACACGCGCGGCCTGCTGCCCGATGGCGAGCCCGGCGGCCATAAACGCAATTCCCAAAGCTCCGATGCTTTTCATCTTTCGACCTCGTGTTGGGGTCGAGTGTATGGGGTCCGGCTGCCGGTGTCAATGGCGGCTTCGGTGGCGCGGGCTCGAGGAACGGTTAGCTTACACCGGCGCTCAAAGCCCCTTCCGCCGCCGCGGCTGCATCGCCTGTTGGCCGGTAGCCCTGCTGCTTCAGAGCGCCTTCCAGTTCGCGCAAAATCAGCAGCACGTTTTCAGCGGTCGAACCGTAGCCCATGGTGCCGATGCGGAAGACCTGGCCGGCCAGGGGACCAAAGCCGCCGGCGATTTCGATGCCGCGTTCCTGTAAAAGGTATTGGCGTATCTTGGCCTCGTCGATGCCTTCCGGGACACACGGCGTGTTGAGCGTCCACAACCGATGACCTTCGGCGACGTGCATCTTCAGGCCCATGGCTTCGATGCCGGCGACGAATGCCAGGTGATTGCGCCGGTGCCGCTCCCAGCGCGCTTCCAGGCCTTCTTCGGCGATCAGGGCGAGCCCTTCACGCAAAGCGTAGAACATGGTGGCGGAAGCGGTGTGATGATAGCGGTGCCCTTCGAAATAGGTATCGAGCAGCGTCAGGTCGAGGTACCACGAGTGAACCGGCGCAGTCCGCGCGCGGCGGCGGTCCAGTGCGCGCGGGGAAACGGTGATCGGCGCCAGCCCCGGCGGGCAGCTCAAGCCTTTCTGCGTGCAGCTATAAGCGATGTCGATCCCATTTTGGTCCACCAGAACCGGCATGCCGCCGAGCGATGTGACGCAATCGGCAATGACGATCGCATCCACTTCGTGGGCCGCCTCGCAAATCGGCTTGGATGGGTTCCAAACGCCGGTCGAAGTCTCCGCCTGCACGAACGCCACGACGCGCGGGCGCTCGCGGCGGATGAAGTCGCGGCACTCCTGGGCATCCAGCGCGGCGCCCCACTCGGTTTCCAGGCGCACGACGTCTGCGCCCTGCCGGCGCGCCATTTCGCCGATGCGCTCGCCGAAGAACCCGTTCGTCAAGAGAGCAAATTTTTCGCCCGGCTCGGCGAAGTTGGCCACCGCCGCTTCCATGCCCGAACTGCCGGTGCCCGACATCGCCATATTGAAGTGGTTGCCGGTAGAGAAGACATAGCCCAGCAGCTCGCGGATCTGCTCGGTGATTTCAAAGAAAAAAGGATCCAGGTGACCCACGACCGGCCGCGACATCGCCGCGTAAACGCGAGGCGCCACCATGCTGGGTCCGGGCCCGAACAGCAAACGGCGCGGGGGATCAATCGGAGGATAGGTTTCGGACATAGATCGGTCAGGCGTTACTGGGCGAACCGGCGGAAGAAGCTGTCGGATTTCCATTGAGGACGAGCCGGATTATCGGCCACCGCGCGGGCCAACGCCAGAATCAGACGGTTATATTCGGCCGCGGCCTGCAAATCTACGGGCTGATTCAGATCGTCCGAGGGCGCATGATAGCGCTCGGTCAGCCAGGCCTTCTCGATCGCCTCTTCCCTAGAGCCCTTCTTAAATCCGCTGTCGATCTTCAATGCGGGAATGCCGGCGCGGATGAAGTTGTACTGATCGCTGCGTATGAAGACGTTGCGCTGCGGCGCGGGATCATCCTGTATTTCGACGCCTAGCGGCTTCGCCACCTCGCGGACTGTATCGCCGAGTGTCGATTCGTTCAGACCATGGACGGTCGCGAGATGAAACGGATATAACGGCAGGAACATATCGGTATTGATATCGGCAACCATGCGGCTGCGCTCCACCGTCGGATGCGCCGCGAAAAACCGCGAGCCCTGCAGGCCCTTCTCTTCCCCGCAAACCACGACGAATAACAGTGAGCGGCGCGTTTTGATTTGCGAGTCACGCAAGGTTTGCGCGATATCGAGCAAGGTGGCGACACCGGAGGCATCGTCCATCGCGCCGTTGTAGATCCGGTCTCCATTGATCGGTTCGCCAACCCCGACATGATCGAGATGCGCGGACAGGACCACATATTCGTTCTTTAGGTTGGGATCGGACCCGGGGAAGGCGGCGATCACATTCGGGGACTCCACTTGCCGCCTTACCGCTTTGGCCTTGGCGCGCAGCGTGGCGGTTAGCGGGAAACGCGGCAGCGGCTGGCCCTTATCCGCCAGGGCAAGCAGCTCGGCAAATGTATGTCCGGAGCCTGCCAGCCATTTGTCCGCGCGATCGGGATTCACCGTGATGCTGATCTTCAAATTGCGGGTGTCCTGGAATTGCTGCTCTGCCGGCGTCATCGATTCCTGAAACCGTGAAAGGGCCGTGCGGCCCCACGGCACATCCGCCGTGTGTGGATTTTGAATCGTTACGGTGCCGGCGACACCAGCGCGTTCGAGGAACGGCCGCCGCTCGGCGTTGGTCTGGTAATGTGCCCGAAGCGGCCCTGGAATGGAGTTGGGTGAGCCCCCCAGCGTCACGATGATTTTTCCCTTGAGATCGAGACCGGCCAGATCGTCGTACTTGGCTTCAGGCACCGTGAGGCCATACCCGGCAAATACGAGCGGCGCTTCCACCGAATCGGCCGGGTCCACGCGGATGTTGATGAACGCATCGTCGCCGAATTTCAAAACTTCCGGCTTGCCGTTGCGAATCAACTCCAGGCTGGACTCGGCCTCCACGATTTTTCGCGCGTCAAACTTCACCGGCTGGAAATAGCCTTGAACTCCGGCGGCCGCCAGGCCGTCGCGCTCGAATTGGGCTGCGACATATTGTGCAGCCTTGCGGTAAGACTCGCTTCCCGTGTCGCGGCCTTGCATTTGGTCGTTGGCTAAGGCCTCAATATACGACCACCACCGCTTCCCGTCCGGCGCCGATGCCGCAAAGAGCGCGGCGGCCGCCACCAGAGAGAGCAGTAGGATTCCGAAACGTTTCATTTCTTCCCTTTCGCTTCCTTGAAGGCATCCCGAATCTCCTGCAACTGGCGCGCATGCGATTCGGCATGCCGGGCCCATCCTTCGAGCAGGCGGTGCAGAGTCAGCGTGCCGTCCTCGGAGTGATTGCCCGTGCGCTCAAGTGCGGTTTCGGGCAACTCCTTCAGCAGCTCGTAATTCTCCGCGCGGATACGCCGAAATGTTTCGAGCGACTGCTTGGGTTTGCGCCGGGTGTAATCCAGGTTGCGGGCCCACGCATCCTGATCGAATGCAATCAAGGTAGGATTATCTTCCGCCAGCACCTGGCGTAAGCGGTGTGCCGCCACCAGTTCGGCGTCGGCGAGGTGGGCGATGATCTGGCGAATCGTCCACTTGCCTTGCGCTCGCACAAAATCCTCCTCCTCTCCAAATACCCCGGTGAGGACGACGGCCAGAAGCTCCGGGCCTCGGCGATATCGTTCCAATAGGGCGGGCAGGTCGGACATATTCAGTAATAATCGGCGCAGCTCAGATAATAGCCGCACTTCTCACAAAGCAGCTTGCACTTGCGCTCCGTGAGACGCGTGGAACACACCGGACAGTACAACATGGGTTCGTCTTCGCACTTGCGAGCGGCAGGTTGTCCGGCCTCGGGTTCATTCACGAATATGCCGATTATAGCGCGGGCAGCCAAACCGCTCAGCGGAGCTGAAAAAGATTTGCCACAATAGAAGGCACCAACTATGCGCTCGAAACTCGGGATGCTTTCGATACTGCTGGCGGCAGCCGGCTGGGCACAGCAACAGAGGAATTCCGATCGTCCGGTACACCTGGATTTCCGGGGCACGCGGGGCGCCGTGGCCGGAGGCACCGAGTTTGCGACAGATGCGGGCATGCGGATGTACTACACGGGAGGCAATGCCGTGGATGCCGGGATCGCGGCGATGCTGGCCGCCTCCGTAACGGAGTTTTCCCACTTCGGCTTCGGCGGGGAAGCGCCCATATTGGTTCGAACGCGCGCCGGCAAGGTGTTCGCCATCGCGGGCGTAGGCACGATGCCGAAACTCGCCACTGCCGATTTCTTTCGCAATCACAAGGTGCAGCCCGATGAGATGACCTCGCCGCCCGAAGAAAACGGCCTGAAGGATTGGGTTCCGGTAGCGGGCATTCTGCCTGCACTCGTGCCGGGCATGGTGGAAGCCGCGCTTGTTACACTCCGCGAGTTCGGCACCAAGTCGTTTGCGCAGGCGGTGCAGCCGGCCATCGAACTGGCCGACGGGTTTCCGATCGACGAATTGCGTGTATCCAGCATTCAGCGCAGCCTGAAATACATGGCCAAGTGGCCGCCGTCGCGGGACGTTTATATGCCGAACGGCCGTCCCCCGCGCGTGGGTGAGATCTTCCACCAGCCCGCGCTGGCGCGCACGCTGCGTTCGATGGTGGAGGCGGAGAAAAAGGCGCTGGCCGCCGGAGCCGGCCGCGAGAAGGCCATCGACGCCGTCCGCGATTATTTCTACCGCGGCGAAATCGCCCACAAGATCGACGAGTATTCCAAACAGAATGGCGGTCTGCTGCGTTACGAAGACTTGGCCGCGTTTCATCTCTCGCCGGAAGCGCCTGTTTCCACGACGTTCCACGGCTACACGGTCTATAAGCCCGGTTTCTGGAGCCAGGGACCGACCATGATCGAAGCGCTGAACATCCTGGACAGTTTCGACCTCGCCACGATGCGGCTCAACTCATCCGAGTACATTCACACTCTCGTCGAATCCTTGAAGCTGGCTTATGCCGACCGCGACACCTATTACGGCGACCCCAAATTCGTCAAGGTTCCGGAAGACCGGCTGCTTTCCAAGGAATATGGGGCCGAGCGGCGCAAACTCATCACCACCCAGGCGTCCCTCGATTTCCGGCCGGGACAGATCGGGCCGCATCCGCCCGTCCATCCTTCGCATTCGGAGATCGCGCGTTATAAAATCGACGACGCGCTGGCCGCCAAAGACACCACCTGCATCGATGCCATCGACAAGGACGGCATTGCGTTTTCGGCCACTCCTTCGGGCGCCTGGATGCCTTCGTATATCGCCGGCGATACCGGGATCCCGCTCACGCAGCGCGCGCAGAGTTTCCTGCTGGTTCCGGGACATCCGAATGAACTGGCCGGCGGCAAGCGCCCGCGCGTGACTTTGAGTCCGACGCTGGCCACGCGTGGAGAGAACACCGTGATTGCCCTTTCCACTCCGGGCGGCGATAACCAGGAGCAGGCGCTGATCCAGGTGTTGTTCGACGCCATCGAGTTCGGCATGAACGCGGAATACTCGATCGAAGCCCCCCGTTTCCAGACGCGGCACCTGGTGGCAAGTTTTGACAATCACGCCATGAGCCCCGGCGACCTGCTGCTGGATGAGCGAACCGCGCCCAACGTAGTGGCCGACCTGCAGAAACGCAATCACCGTGTAGAATTGCGGCCGCCCTTTGACAGTGGCGCGGCGCCGGCGATCATCCGGTTGAATCCCAGCGGCATGATCGAGGCCGGGTCCGATCCGTTCTATTACCGCGCCGCCCGCGTGTGGTAGGACCGCTTTTCGACGAGCCCGATTCGTTCGATCGGGCCGGCCTGGCCGAGCGGCTCCAGTCCCTCGCATCCGAGGGCATCTACATCGGCGGCAGTTCCTGGAAATATGAAGGTTGGCTGGGGCAGATCTATACGCGCGAGCGTTATCTTTCGCGCGGGAAGTTCTCTCGCCAGCGCTTTGAAGCCGAGTGCCTTCGCGAGTACGCCGAAACGTTCCCTACCGTCTGCGGCGATTTCGCGTTTTACCAGTTTCCAGCCGACAACTTCTGGCGCAAGCTGTTTCAGCAGACTCCCGAACGGTTTCGTTTCGCCTTCAAAGTGCCGGAACAAATCACCTGCAAAGTGTTTCCATCGCACCCGCGCTACGGCTCGGAAGCGAATAAACCCAACCCGGCGTTTCTCGATTCCGCGGCGCTCTACGAACAATTCCTGCGCCCGTTGCTTCCTTACCGGGAAAAGACGGCTTTGTTGATCTTCGAATTCGGCACATTTAATAGGACAGTTTTTGCGGGGCTGAGTGATTTTCTAGACAGTCTGGACCCATTCCTTGCCGCGCTGCCGCCGGAATTCCGTTACGCCGTGGAGATCCGCAATCCCGACTTCCTGGAAAAGGACTATTTCGCGTGCCTGCGCGGTCACGGCGTGGCGCACGTTTATAACGCATGGTCGCGGATGCCGGAACTGGGTTGGCAGATCTCCATTCCGGATTCGGTGACCGCCGATTTCCTGGTGAGCCGCGCGCTGCTGCGCCGTGGCCGCTCCTACGAGAATGCCGTGTCTCTGTTCACCCCATACCGCGAGATCAAAGACCCCAATCCCGGGGCGCGCGAAGCGATGCGCATCCTGATCGGCCGCGCGAAAGAGGACCGGCGCATGCTGTTCCTTTTCGTGAATAATCGCCTGGAAGGAAATTCACCGCTCACCATTCTTTCGCTGGTAGAGCCGTAACTCCGCGGCGCTCCCGACAGGGAACCGATATAGCGCGTGCTATACTGCGGTTTCCGCTCGCTCGGGCCCGTAGCTCAGTTGGTTAGAGCGCTACCTTGACACGGTAGAGGTCTGGCGTTCGAGTCGCCACGGGC
>PSRJ01000006.1 GCA_003175985.1 Terriglobia bacterium | reverse complement strand
GGTGGGGTCGTTCGGATCAAGATTATTGGCAAGCAGCCAGGAAAGCGGAATGCCGCCCACTTGATCGCCGCCCAAAGTAACCTGTACATTGACCATGCCCGAGCCTCCGAGGTTCGTCGCTTGGATGACCACCGTTCCGCTCGTGACGGCTGTCGCTAGGCCGTTGGCAGTAATCGTGGCGATGGCCGGGTTACTAATCGTGTAGTTGGTCCCGGCGCTTGCGGCCGTCAAATTCTTCGTGGAGCCATCCGGGTAGGTGGCTGTCACCGTAAGCTGCGCCGTCTGCCCGGGCGTGGTCAAGGGGGTGACCGGCGTGATCGAGAGGGAAACTGGAACCGGTGTAACGGTTCCCAGCTTGATGGCGGGCAAGTTTACAGCGCCGTTGGCTGGGACGGTGAAGAAATCCGATTCGCCGAAGACGGTCTGGCCGTTCTGGGCGCAGGTGGCTTGGGCTTTGACTTGGCCGAAGTTGGCGGGGATGTTGGGCAGCACCCAGGACCCGTCCGGGTTGACGAGCACGCTGCGGTTTAAGACCGCCACCGTGCAGTTCTGGTTCAGTTGCGCGAGCGCGCCGGGGCTTAGCGCCACCAAGAGCGCCACCGCCTTCGCAACTCGGATCGGAACCATGCGGCTGAACGTCTACTGCGTGTACTTCTCCAGCGTTTACTTCTTAGCCAACTCCGCCTCTACATACTCAGTCAGAGTTTTTAGGCTTGGCACGCCATCAATACGATTCGCATTCACAAAGATGACCGGACTGCCCCGAATGCCGCGGCGGAAGCCGTCCGACACATCCGCATCCACCCGTGGAGCATAGCGATGATCGTGAAGAGTTTGGACGAATTTCGTCTCATCAAACCCCAATTGCCCCGCATAGGTGATCAGGTCTTGTTCGCGCAAGGAATTCTGATGCTCCAGAATGTAGGAAGTAAATTCCCAAAAGCGACCCCCCTTGGCGGCGATGAGCGCCGCTTCATGCGCAAGAGGCGCTTGCGGGTGGAAGGCGAGCGGAAAATTACGGAACTGAAGCCGGACGCGATCGGGATACTGCTTCAGCAATTCCTCGATCACCGCTTCGGCCGGGCGGCTGACGGGACTCTCTAAATCGGCAAAGAACTCGACCGTTACGGCGGCATCCGCCGGTCCCCGGCTCAGGAGACTGTCGGTAATTTCAGTGACGGCTTGGATTCGCTTATGCTCCTTTTGTAGAAGCTGTTTCATCTCGTCAAATGAGCGAGTTCCACTATAGGAGACGCCATTCAGAAAGAACGTCGGCGTGCCATTGACCGCGAGTTTCGTGCCTTCGGCCTGCTCACTGGCGATAGTTTGCTTGATCTGATCGCTGTCCAGGTCTTTCTTAAAGCGCGCGATATCGAGCCCCAGCCTCTTGGCATAGTCGACCAAGTTGTCGCGCTTGAGCGCCAACTGGTTCGCAAAAAGCAAGTCGTGCATCTCCCAGAACTTGCCTTGTTCTTTTGCAGCCATGGCGGCTTGAGCGGCCAATTGGGCGTCCGGATGAAAGCTAAGCGGGAAATTCTTGAACGTGACCTTGGCTTGCACACCGTCTACGCCTTTGTTCATGAGGTCCCGAATCGGTTGCGAGAACTGGCGACAGAACGGACACTGAAAATCCGAGAAGAGGACGATCTTGTACTCCTCGGATGAAGCCGTAGCCGTGGCCGGCTGGTCGGCGCGGGCCAGTTGTGCAACGAATACCGCAAGCCAGAAATATCGACTCATTTGCGCTCCGATAACAGTTGATTCCGCTTCTCAGCGGGTGGCGGCCAGATTTTCGCGTGAAAGTTCTCGTCCACAACAAGGTCCTTGGTCGCGGGGGGCAGAACCTGTAGCGTCTTCAGAAACTCGATCAGGGAATCCTTATCATAGTTGGGCAAGGCCTCAAAGGCCTTGCGTGACTGCAGTGCTTCACCGGCATGCGCCAGAATTGAACGACGCATCGTCGTAAAAAGACCGTGATGATAGTACGGTGGTTCGTTACCGGCGCCCCAAAGCCGTTTTGTAAGAAAGTAACGGTTCCCGGCCTTGAACTTCGGAGACCAAACGGACTGATTCATATCCAGCGGCTCGATGTCATGATCGTTGGGATCGGTGATATCATGCAGCTTGAAATCGGTATAGGCAGGCACTTGAATCACCTTCGCATTCGCAGCGGCGGGAGCAAGTCTCGGCTGAGGAAGAACAGGACTCGCGAGATCCATCGATACCGTTTTCGTTTCGCCCAGGCGTAAATTGCCCGGTGGATTGTAGGGGTTTGGTTCGGTAAAGGTCCAGTTCGAAAGAGGAAGGCTAGGAATATGACAGGTCGAGCAGCCGATCGTTTCGAAGACTCTCTCGCCATTCAAAACAGCCGCTTCAATAATCGGCTCGTTTGGGATGACGCGACCAGGCACTTGAAGAGCAGCCTGAAATAGAGTTACAGCCGTGACATCCGCGCGGGTGAGTTCGTTCTTCACACCGTCGCCGTCAGGATCTGTATCGATACCGAATCGTTCCGTCGATTGGATGCCGTGATGCTGGTTAAAAGCATTATTCGTGAATTCACGGAGGGAAACAACATTGGCGGCTTGGTGCCATGGACGTATAACCAGGCTTGGCGGATCATTCGAGCCCTTGGTCAGTAAGCTTAAACGGGGCAGGCCCTCTACTTTGGATGTGTCCCACAGCCCGGTGGTTGTAAGAGTGAGCTTGCCGAAATGAATTCCCTTTGCAACGAGTTCCTTAGTCTCGCCGCGCCTGATCGTACTTCGAATCTGCTGAAGATCAGCAGTGATCTCGCGAGCCAACATCTCCAGGTATCCTGCCCCGAACATACCGGTTGTTCGCCGAAAGTTACCAACCGTCTGGAGAGTTACAGGCTGCAGATTTTCGTCGAGTGAGCCCTTCGTCGAAACCTTGTCATCGGAATCAAGTGTCACAAAATCAAACCGTTGCGCCAGAACAAATACGTTTGTGACAAAATCCCCGCTCCCACCGGAAATGCCGTATGGCTGATTGTGGCAACCCGAGCACGAATTTGCGTCGGGTCCCGAAATGCGATTCCAAGCGCGGGTGCCGATCAATGGTTGTAATGAGTCGGCAAGGGGGTGTCCCGTTCCCTTAGTTGATGGTCGTCCACCACCGTCATAATCAGTCCAATTTGCACAGAAAACGACCGCACCATGCCGAAGCAATTCCGGTATTGAAAGACGTACCTCTACGCCATCGACCAGATGGTGGGCTAACGCCACCTCCTGACCAATTTGAGAATCTGCACTTTCCACACCTGCAAGAACCAATAGGCACCAAACCCCAAATCTCATTCTCTTGCTTCTCCATCTGAAACGATAGACTTACCAATGCGATTGAACACCGGCAGCTACTTCTTTCGCGGTCGCTGACTTTCCGGTAGATTTATTGATCAACCACCACTAACTTGTTCAAACGCATCGCTCAACGCCCGAACTTCCGCAGTACCCCCGCTGCAAGTGCACGAACAGGATACACCTTCTCGGTTCGATTCTCTTTACTTGTTCGTAGGACTTCGAAACTATCAGATGACGCAATCTGAGTGAGAACCCTAATTATCCGTTCATCTGGGTCGAAATATTCCAAAACACGTATTGCCGCCATACGGGCCGGCCCTGATTGATCACTGGTAGCAGCAAGCGACGCATCCTTTATTCTTGCGACGATATTATCGGAGATAACGGTCCTCCCGGACTGCCTTGCTTCGATGAACCGACCGAGCGTGAATAAGACACTAACACGAGTATTGGGATTGTTTAACCTACTCAAGAGAGAGTCAGCGCCCTCATCTCCGTAACGTTCCAGGGCTTCGGCAACCACGGTACCTACCTGGACGGCCTTCGAAAGCGCTCGCGCTGCTCTTGGGTCGTGCGTTTTAGCCACGATGACGGCTAAGGTCACATAATAATCCCCAAATCCTTCCCCTAGAGAACGACCAGTAAGCTGAGCGTACCGGTCCGCATAATCGCTATCAGTATCGAGCCAGGAAATTAGATTCACCATGAGATTGTCCGGAATGGACCCTGCCTTCGAAGGGTCAAGTTTTCGTAGCTCTTCGGCACGACGAGGCCAGTCGTTGAGCCAAGAGCTCAGCTTGTCCAACGGAACGTCAGGGCTCAAAGGTTCTTGAGCCGCGGCTAAGAATCCTAAAAACAAAACAAGTATTGAGATTAGGTATTTCATCTAGGTGCAAAGTTACCAGCACACGCGACTGTGCCGCTTCTCCAATCGGCATGGAAATGGCATGAACCACCTGCAGGGCATGTGACTGATTTGATTTCGATACAGCTGCCAATTGGAACCGTCATCCAAAGCAAGTCCCAATTGTCGCTATTAGTTGCCAGATCAATAGCCACCCCATAAATGTGGGGACTATTTGGAGCTTGGGGATCGACGACGAGATAGTTATATTGTGGTGTGGAGTACCCGCGACTGACAGTCGCGCCAGCGTCCCCCGGCTCAATCGTATCTTGATCATTTGCTGCTGTCCACCACGCTTCGATTTGAGAATAGACCTGGAAAATGGCCCATGGTGCGCCATCGTGACTTTGAATGTCAGTAAACTTGAAGTGAGGTGAGCCGGATTGCAGAAAGAGATTTCGATTGATGGCAGCGGCCATGGGAAGACCAGTTACACCAGCGATTACGCGCGAAGGATCTAGGCCAACTGAAGTTTCCATATCTATGTATTGTTGTCGAATCTTGTCGATGGCGTCCTGAGTGATGACGAAGGTCTGATTCAAGGCCTTCCCATCGGTCGCAGTGGCAGTATAGGAAAGCGAGCTTGTTCGGCCGGTCGGAGCTGCGGGCGGGGCTGAGTGTACAGTAACGGCTGGTCCACTACCACTTGATGGCATGGTGGCTCCGCTGTTCGGGTCACCCTGAAATGACCAGGAAAGTGAGGCCAAATTACAACTGCCGGAAGGGATAGCTTGGAATGTGAGCGCATCTTGACTCACAAATGATTGGCCGGCTGATGGCGTTTTTCCATCCGCACTCGGGCCGGAGAATTGAATACTGAAGTTGCATTGATTGCACAGTTTGTTCGTACAAGCAGCGCAGCCGCCTGGGCACTGATTTCCCGTACCCACGCAGTCGCCGTTGGAGCAAATCCCCGGAACACCACCCCCAGCATCACAGGCCGCACCATTGTTTTGGAGCGTACACGTGGGAACGACGCAGTACGTGTTGTTGAAACAGACTTCGCCGTTGGAGCATGGGCATTGACTACCCGTAACCATGCATATCCCGTTCTGACACATGCCTGCCTGGCCATCGACAGTACAAGGGCTACCGCTGATCGGCGTTATGACACATGCTCCCGTAGGCACGATAGAGCCGTTCATGTCAGTAGACCCGCACATGCTCGTAATGCAAGGATTGTTGCTGTTGGAGGTGCAAGTAGCCCCGATTTGGCCGGGATCTGGCACGCAGCCCGCATTGGCTCCCGATCCAGGTTGACCAGCACCGCCAGCGCAGAAGGCACAGACCGGACAATCCGCTACCGTCCCAATCGCATTCGGATCACCTCCGCAATGCCAACCCGCCTTGAGCACCCCTACCCCTGGATTGGACCTGATCACTTGTCCGTCATCACTCACCGCCCCCGTCCCGAT
>PSRJ01000046.1 GCA_003175985.1 Terriglobia bacterium | reverse complement strand
GCTGCCGGCTGCCAAGGGAAAGGCCGGAGGATTGTTGGTGACGATGGCCGACAGATCGGCCTGTACCCAGCCGGTCGGCTCCAGCCGTAATTCGCGGATGTCATTGTCCTGACCGACGTAGAAAATGCGCGGTATGCCGTCCGGCGTGACCACGGCAGAGAGAGGACTGCCGGCTGCCAACGGAAAGGCCGGAGGATTGTTGGTGACGATGGCCGACAGATCGGCCTGTGCCCAGCCAGTCGGCTCCAGCCGTAATTCGCGGATGTCGTTGTCCCGACCAACGTGGAAAATGCGCGGTATGCCGTCCGGCGTGACCACAGCAGCGAGGGGACTGCCGGCTGCCAAGGGAAAGGCCGGGGGATTGTTGGTGACGATGGCCGACAGGTCGGCCTGTGCCCAGCCGGTCGGCTCCAGCCTTAATTCACGGATGTCGTTGTCCTGACCGACGTAGAAAATGCGGCGTATGCCGTCCGGCGTGACCACGGCAGAGAGAGGGCTGCCGGCTGCCAAGGGAAAGGCCGGAGGATTGTTGGTGACGATGGCCGACAGATCGGCCTGTGCCCAGCCGGTCGGCTCCAGCCGCAATTCATGGAGATGCACTGGGTTCGTATCGTAGCGTGGCGGAAGTACCACGGTGAGATCTTTGGAGGTCTTTACGAGTTGCTGATTATCAGGTGGTGCCCATGGCCTCAGAAGAGGAGGCTCCGTACCGGCCCAAGGCTGAAGTGCGTCGTTAATCGACGCGGAACTGCCTTCGGCTCCATACACCAGATTCGGGTCAAGCCTCCATCCTTTCCCTGAGCTCAACTGCCACATTGCCCAAAGACGGTCGACATTAGAGTGCAGCAGAAACACGAAAGGGTCGTGAAACGAGTAGTGTTGGAAGTTGAGCGTACCGCCGATGTAGCCGTGAGCGGGATTGTGGTTGTTGAGCTCGAGCGTACGGCGAAAGACCGGAAACTGATTATCCTGCGGTCCACTATCACCCGATGTAACCACTGTGCTGTCGGGGTCCACCGGGGGCGGAGAAGGCGGCGGCGCGCCGCCGGCAACTTTACGCCAGATGAAGTTGTGGCCGTCACCCGTTTCAGCTCCTTCGGTGTCCTCGAAGTTCTGAAGCGGGACCCCGGCATCGCCTCCGCCGTCCGCGGGAATGCGGTTGATTCCTGCGCGGCCGTCGTCACCCATGAACTGAGGTGTGAACAGGTTGACCGTACCTTCGGCACCGTTGTCGCTGGCGCGAGGGTCCGTCGTCCAATCCCAATAATGCAGGGAGAGTTCAGGGTGGACTTCCCGCAGGAGCGCTTCCAGCCTGTTGCAGAGCTCACGATGCCAAGGCAGGAATCCCGGGCCTCCGTGGACATCTTGGCCCGCCGCGTGTGCCTCCTTATGGATCTCCTCCTGCTTGTCCCAAAAAGTAACGCCGTCTGGATAAAACTTTGTCGTGTCTAACTGGAGGAAAGCGTCAATTAACAGGTCACGTTCTTCCTGCGAAATCTTGGCAACGTTACGCCGAATCCCATCACCCAGTGCCATAGTAAACCTCCTCTCAACCGGGATTTCAGAAAGCTTCGGGGCTCCTCGGCTGAACGGCCTGAAGTAACGCATTAGGCAGGCCAAAGCGTTTTGCCAGAGGAAATATCTCCAAGCCATTGAAAACCCACCCGAGCGGCCGGAGATTCGGCGTGTCCGTGAACCCAGCGGTTCGGGTGCCATTAACCATCGAGTTCCCGGGCTGCGCCGGCCTTGGTACACTAACCCGTCAGATTGCGACCCTCAGGAAACCTCAGGAGGTTTTATGCACGGAACCGACTGGTTAAGGGTCTGTGTCTCGGAAGCAGTTCCCTGGGTCGTTTCCCAGGGATGCTCAATTCGTGCGTCAATGGGGAAACGGGCCGTTTCGTGTGTCCCGTTCCGGGGCCCTGCGAGGAAACTGTCGCCCTCCTGAGATCATTTAGGTAATGCAATAAGATAGGAGGCATCCTCACGGGGAGGGCGGGAATGGCCCCCGAGCGGTGGCGGCAAATCTGAGGTATCGAATTCCGGAGGAGTAAGAAAATGGGAAGTTGCTGTTGGTAGTGAAGATTTGTCACGCCATCGATCACGCACACCAGCGCGGTTTGATCCATCGCGATCTGAAGCCGGTCAACATTCTGGTAGACACCGCGCCGGCCAGGCGAAAATTTTCGATTTCGGAGTAGCAGCGCATTGTCCGCTGCGAAAGTAGAGCCGGGTGGCCAACGTCGTGCTCCTGATTCCCTAACTCAATTGGGCAGTTATCGTCAGGTCCTCACGTCGCCGTTTAGTTGTTATATTTGCGCAGTCTTCTTCCGCTTGTAACCCGTTTCCCAGCCGTGGCTGCTGCGAGCGTCCGGCCAGCTTGCGTCACCGGCAGGGCGAGGCACTGTTCATCGATACGCCACGCGGGTTCAACCACTTTTATGAACTATATGAGAAGGCGCGTACGCAGCCCCACTGGGCCAGGTTCCAATGCACCACCATCGCAGGCGGCAACGTCTCGCCGCAGGAACTAGAGAGCGCTGCCCACGAACTAGACGAGAGAACCTACCGGCAGGAGTTTGAAGCCAGCTTTGAACAGGATTACGCCGTGAACTCCCCTGGAATCCGGCGCCGCCGAGATCGACGGACCTCGGCGCTCAGCGTGGCGCGCGAAGTAACACCTTTTGGCTGCGCCCGCTAGTTACCAGTCCTCAGGCGGCAATCATTTTCCAATGAGATACGACACACCGGTTGTTCCTGCTCTCTGAAAGAGGCTACGGATCGCCGATCTTGGATGAAATTAATGAACCTAGCAAAACCTCAAAATGTATCTTCTAATACTCTTCTGTCTATTGTTATTTTTCTTACGAGATTGGGCCGCAGGTCATGCACTCGATAGAGCTCGGCGGTATGCTCTTGCCCGATATTTGAACTTGCCTTACACTTGATCCGCGGCGTGCACCGCCGATTCGGCTTTGATCGGTCCTAAAGCATAGAGTGCTCGACCCCGTGCAGTCTTTGCTTGCTGAGTCGGTTAACAAGAAGGGACGGACCTTGCCGGTCTGTGGTCAAGTTGGGCATCGGTGCGCATGGAAACTAGAATCTCCCCCACGTCACATTAGAATGTCGGGGTCTTCTAACCGCCTAGCGAAGGAGACGATGGGATGAGCGTTGATAAACCACCTGCCAAAGGACCAACGGACGACCCGGAGGCAACCAAGACAACCAAGCCCCTCGCGTTGTCCTCGGTGCCGTTGGTGGGCGGGACGTCGTCTTCCGCTTCCAAATGTATGCTACCGGGCAACATTGGCCACTATCGCATACTTCGTCTGCTGGGCGAGGGAGGTATGGGTATTGTTTACGAAGCCGAACAACAGCATCCTCGCCGCATTGTCGCTCTTAAGATAATCAAGCCCGGTTTGACCAGTTCCGAGCTCCTGCGAAGATTTGAGCAGGAATCACAGGCGTTGGGCCGATTACAGCACCCCGGCATCGCACAAATCTATGAAGCGGGCACCGAAGACACGGGGTTTGGACCACAACCATACTTCGCCATGGAATTTATCCGAGGCCTGTCTCTGATCCAGTATGCGGACGCAGAGCACCTCAACGCAGGGCAACGACTCGAGCTCATGGCAAAAGTCGCGGAAGCTGTGGATCATGCACACCAACGGGGCCTCATTCACCGGGACTTGAAGCCGGGCAACATCCTTGTGGATGAGACGGGCCAGCCCAAGGTTTTGGATTTTGGTGTGGCGCGCGCGACCGATAGCGACACGCAAGCAACGCGTCAAACGGAATTGGGCCAATTAGTAGGCACGCTTTCTTACATGAGTCCCGAACAGGTGCTGGCCGATCCACTGGAACTCGACACCCGTAGCGATGTGTATGCGCTAGGGGTGGTTCTGTATCAACTGTTGGCCGGGCGGCTGCCCTATACGGTTAGCCGAAAACTGCACGAAGCCGTGCAGACCATTCGGGAAGAAGACCCTGCGCCGCTTAGCTCGATTAGCCGCAATTACCGGGGTGATATAGAAACCATTGTAGCCAAAGCCCTGGAAAAAGAGAAGGCGCGGCGGTATGCTTCTGCGGTAGAACTCGCCGCGGATATCCGGCGGTATTTGGCAGACGAGCCGATTACCGCAAGGCCACCTAGCGCGGCCTATAGCATACAAAAATTCGGGCAGCGCCACCAAGCACTTGTTATTGGGATGGCGTCGGTATTTCTCGTACTCGTTACTGGGATCGTTGCGAGCACATGGCAGGCGATGAGAGCGAACCGTGCGAGCCAGGCAGCTCTGTTGGAGCGAGACCGTGCAACGAAGGCTGAGCAGGTAGCGCTGTCGGAGCGAGATCGCGCTACCAAAGCTGAGCAGGGGGCTACGCGAGAGCGCGACCGCGCATTGAGTGCAGAACAGTTATCCAGCCAGGAGCGAAATCGGGCAGTGGCGGAAAAGCACCGAGCCGACACCGAAGCAGCCGCAGCTCGAGCAGTGAATGAATTCTTGCAAAACGACCTACTGGCACAGGCCAGCGCCAGCACGCAAGCCAACCCGAACACCAAGCCTGATCCAGACCTCAAAGTGCGAACCGCACTCGACCGTGCGGCAGCGAGGATCCAAGGGAAATTTGATCAGCAACCGGTTGTAGAAGCTTCGATCCGACACACCATGTCCAAAACTTATCGTGACCTGGGGCTTTATATCGAAGCGCAGCGGCAAGAGGAGCGCGCGCTAGATTTGCGCCGCCGCGCGCTCGGTGAGACACATCGCGACTCGATGCTCAGCTTAAACGATCTTGCACTACTCTTACTGGATCAAGAAAAGTACGACCAAGCCACACCTTTGTTCGCCAAAGTTCTAGAAGTCAGCCGTCGACTGCGTGGCGAAGCGGATCATGACACGCTATCTAGTATGAATAATTTAGCGTCAGCTTACCAGAAGCAGGGCAAGTACGGCCTGGCTGAACCACTCTACCACCGCGTGTTAGAGCTCGAACGTCGCACACTGGGACGGGAGCATGTCGACACGCTTCATACTGCAAACAACCTCGCAGCGCTGTACCAAGACCAGGGAAGATATGTGCAAGCCGAAGACCTTTTGGCCAACCTTACCGAACTTGCGCGGCAATTCTTAGGTGCAGAGCATCCCGATACACTCGGCATCATGGACCACTTAGCAATGGTTTACCAGCTCGAAGGCAAGTATACCCAGGCGGGGCAACTTTATAGCCAAATCTTGGAGTTTCGTCGCCGTGTATTGGGTATGGAGCACCCCGGGACGCTGGACGCGCTCAATAGCTTGGGTATGTTGTACTTTAGACAAGGCAGGTTCGCAGCGGCAGAGCCTATATTTCTTGACTTATTGAATGTTCGTCGTCGCCTATTAGGCGACCAAAACCCGCAAACTCTGGATGTTATGACTAACGTGGGTGCAATTTACTACACCCAGGGCGAATACTCCAAGGCCGAGCCGCTTTTCCTCAAAGTTTTGGACCTTCGTCGACGGTTGCTAGGAGAAGAGCATCCTGTCACTTTACAGATAATGAATACCGTCGCAGTTGTGTACCGCAGTCAAGGCAGGTATGAAGAGGCCGAGCGGCTGATTTCAAACGTTCTAGACGCCAGGCGCAAACTTCTAGGTATAGGACATCCAGACACCTTGACTTCGATGTACAGCTTGGCACTTTTATACCAGCTCGAAGGGCGGTTCGCGCAGGCCGATGGGCTCTATACAGAAATCTTGGATGTGCGACGCCGCGTGCTCGGTTCAGAACATCCTGATACTATATTGGTGCTTGCCGCGCTCGGTCGTGTTCGTATTCAACAGCAGAGGTATCACGATGCCGAGCCGCTCCTTCGCGAAGCGCTGAATACCTACAAGAAAGTGTTTCCGACCGGGTGGCAACGCTATAGCACCGAGGCTTTGTTGGGTAGTAGTCTTGCAGGTCAGGAGAAATATGCGGAGGCTGAACCGCTATTGATTTCTGGGTATCAAGGGCTAACGGAACGTGCGGCTGTGATTCCCGCTGAAAGCCGATACGCCATTAGAGAGGCTCTCGAGCGAATCATTCAACTTTACCAAGATTGGGGAAAACCGGAAAAAGCCGCACAATGGCGGCTAGGACCATAGCGAATAAAGCGAAAAATGGACGGCTTGTGATGGTTGCGGATTGAAAGCCTTGACTGACAATGTCGGTTGCAGAAGTGCGAGCTTCGCGACCGCCAGAACTACCCGAGTGTCAGGTTGTCGTATAGTTCACCGTCGTGTCCTCTCGTGCTACTCCAAAGAAATGCACGAGAATTTTGTCTCGGGGACACCTGAAAGCGATAACTGAGGTTTGCGTGGATCTTTGCATCTCATGAGCGACTCTGTCATCGAGGAGAGGCCGGCCAACCTGAAAGCAGACGACTGGGCCGAACGAATCGCTGCGCAACAGCGCAGCGGAATGTCCGTGAAGCAGTACTGCCAGGAACGAGGAGTGATCAAGTGTTCCTTCTACGCTTGGCGGAAACGCCTCCTGGGAAGAAGGCCCTTGCGGTTGCGGTTCGCTTTAGTGGAGCAGAGAGTGCGGCGGCAGGAGCGGACGGCAGAGCCAGCACTGAAGCTGGTGTTGGCGACCGGCGAGCGGCTACGCATTTGGAACTGGCTTGGACACCGCGACGCTGCAGGCCGTGCTGAACGTCTTGCGGGCATGATCCACTTGCCAGCGAGCGTACGGGTGTAAACGCCCGTTTCGGAGCGAAGTCGAACGGCATTTCGGGATGATCTCGAACGCGCCCTCGAGCGTAGCGACGCGGGGCCTTTGATCGAACGCGCTTGGCCCGGATTGTCGAGAGGGTACGGAATCGTTAACATGAATGACTGGAACAAACGAACCAATGACGTCTAAGTCGCGGCCAACGAGACTGGAGCAATTCCGAAGCAGCCTGGTTGCTTTGGTGTACGTCCGGCCCTGGAAACTTGCTGTGCTATACGTGTTGGCGGCGCTTGGCCCTTTTCTTGTCGACCACATGACCGAAGTTTTCGGCGAACCAGCGCTGAACCGCTGGTATTCGCCGGTGCTGGACTGGATTGATCCGAAGCAGCTCTATCAGCGGAGTCTGTTTGGCGGCGCGCACGGCATTACGCCCGATTTTGTTTCCGTGGTGCTGATAAAGCCCGATAAAGAGCCAGGCACGGTTACGCAGCAAAACGTGTGTACGCAACGGGCATTTTTGGCTCGCCTGCTCCTCCAGATCGCTGCAGCCCATCCGGCGGTGGTCGCTATCGATAAATCGTATGGATGCACGGCTTGCACGGCGAACGATCCGGGTACAGTAGATCTAAAGAAGGCCATCGGCGAAGTCTCGGCCCAAGTGCCTGTAGTGATCGGTCTGAGCACAGAAGACCCTTCGGCTGTGGCCGGCGCGGATCCAAACTTGGCCGAGCGGCTCCGAGCTAAGGGCCTCGAAGCGAACGACCAGATTCTGCTGCCGTCCCTGGATCTTGGGGGTCAAGCCGTGGCACAGAGAGTGCGATACGGCCTCATCCGCGTTGACAAGGATATCCGACGAGTGCCGCTAGGTTGGTATACGTACGGCAGTCGTGCCGCCCTTGAACCAACTCTGACTACGCCAGCCGCTCCCTTTGCTTGTCTTCACGTCAACTCCGGGCACAAGACGATGATGGATACATTATCGGTAGCTGCGGCGCGGGCATTCAATCCAAAGCGACTCAATCGATCTTTGGAGATGCTGCAGGCCAACATGGTTCACCCGTACTTCAGCTTCTTCCGGGAAGATGATCTGAGGCGGCTCAGCGTCTCTTCGGCAATCGAAGCTCTCTGCGGCCGATCGGCTGGCGCCGACACCGAATGGAAGGCCTGCGAGGCGCCACTGGACAGCGAATTCGCGGACGAGTTCCGGAATCGCGTAGTGTTTGTGGGGGA
>PSRJ01000052.1 GCA_003175985.1 Terriglobia bacterium | reverse complement strand
CCAGATCGCCCGGCTATACGCTCATGAATTCGCTCTACGTATCATTCTTACCCTCAGATCCGGTTCTGGCTACCCACAGGGGGGCGATCAGTAAAAGAGGAATGCTTATCCAAGCTGATCTTGTTCGGCGAAGCCTCACTACGGCGTGCACTGAGCGAATTTATCGATCACTTTCACGGGGAGAGGAACCACCAAGGGAAAGGCAACATCCTGCTGTTCCCATCCGAGAGCGTTGGCCAGCAATCGCACGCGAGCCGAATTCGTTGTCGCGAGCGCCTCGGCGGGATGTTGAAGTATTATACCTATGCTGCATGAATATTTTGACCTAACGGGATACGATCGGATCGTGGGAGCGCTCGCCAACCTGGGTCACCACGTCCATCTATCCGGACTGAAGAAAATCCTGAAGGCCACTTCGGAAGAGTACGGCATCGAGTACAAGGCGAATAAGACGATGATTGAAGGTGGGATCCAGCATTTGCGGCACTTGAAGCAACAGGGAAACGATCCCGCCTGATGGACTCAGGGCCCATCATTTGGATCGATCCTTTTCGCTAGTCGGCGAAACCCGAAGAAGCGGCCAGGGGCCTCGGCTGATAGCCCGGAATACCCGCGTTTGCTTCCGCTTCTTGTTCAAGCTGACGTGCTAGTTCGGACGCGAATCCACAGAAGTGGTGAGCCGAAATCATGGCGAGCGCCGCTATGCCCGCTCGAGCCGGATCGCGCCACCAACGCCGCACGAGAAGCGTCAGGAAACTCCAGTAGGCGGTCCGGTAATTCGAGCGAACTCCTTGAACCCAAAACGACTTCACTAATAGCCGCAGTGTCGCCAGAATCGGCAGACGCGGCACGCGCTGGACCGGGATCGGAACCCAACGTTCGAGGGAGCTTACGGTGCGCAGAAAGAAGGCTTCCGGTCCATACAGATCCGAGAGCAGGCGCGCCGCCCCGCGGAACAGAATCGAAGGTGCGAGCACCGTTCGGAAGTTGGCCATGCTGCCCGCGCCCGACAAGGAAACATCGCCTTCGATCAGCCGCCCCTGCTTCTGCATACGGTTATGGAGCGGTGTTGTTGCCGGAGCCTGCAAAATGTTCAACAAGGCCCAGGGAATGGCAGCGCTCTCAATGAACTTCCGTTGCCGGTCGAAGATTGTCTCATCGTCGGAATCGAATCCGATAATGAAACCCGCCGTCACCCACAATCCTCGCTGTTGGATCAGATGCACCTGCTCCAGGGGGTCGCGGCGCAGGTTCTGCAGCTTCTTCGTTTCGCGCAGAGATTCCGGCGAGGGGGTTTCGATGCCAATGAAAATCCCGACGAAATTCGCTTCCACCATCGTTTTCTGCAGTTCGCTTCTTTCGGCAAGGTCGATGGAGGCTTCGGTGGAGAACGCAAAGGGATAGTCCTTACTCTGTTGCCACTTGGCGAGTTCGCGGGCCAGCTCGAGTGCGGCACGGTGATTCCCGATGAAATTATCATCAACGATGAACACCCACTTGCGCCAGCCGAGACGGTACAACGCTTCCAGTTCCGCAATCACCTGGGCGGGAGCCTTGGTGCGCGGGCGGCGGCCGTAAATCGTGATGATGTCGCAGAACTCGCATTGAAAAGGACATCCGCGGGAGAACTGGATCGACATCGTCATGTACTTTTCGAGATTGAAGATCTCGAACCGCGGCACTGGGGTCCGCGTGACATTCGGTTTTTCCGCAATTTGATACAGGCGGCGTGCGCGCCCAGCCTCGAAGTCGGCAGCGATGCTCCCCAGGCTTTCATCCACCTCGCCCACAACCACGTGATCGGCTAGTGGCAGCAGTTCCTCCGGCATGCTGCTGGCGTAAGGTCCGCCTACAATCGTGCGCCGGCCCAGCCGGCGGCACCGGGACAGGATCTCCCGAAGTTCTCCCCGTTGCGCGTACATCGCGCTCACCATAACCAGATCGGCGCCGAGAATATCCGGATCGCGCAGCTCGTCAAAAGCACAGTCGATCAATCGGACGTTCCAACTTTGCGGCAGAAGTGCTGCAATCGTGGCGAGGGCCAGAGGCGGCATATGTGCTCGTTCCGGCACCACGTCCATCATTCCTTCCATACCCCAATACGATTTTTGAAATCGGGGCCAGATCATGAGCACATTTACGGCGGGGCCGAGCGGCGGGAAGGTAACGACGGAATCGGTTTCCTGCAGGATCGTGAGAGGCGCGGTGCTGTGATTTCCCATCTCGGAGCCCCTTTTCTCGGAACACTCGTCCGCGAGGCCGGGCCCGATCGGACGTAGGGCTAGTCTAGTACAGCGTTTGATCGCCGGGCAACCGGCGCGGGTACTGGGCCGTGGAAGGCTATAGCCGCTCCCGTCGGACGTCCCCGATTATGCGCGCATCACGCAAGGTAATGGTCCGGGGACAGCTCTGCGCCACTCCGGGATCGTGAGTCACGATCAAAACCGTGGCCTGCAAACTTTCGTGCAAATGGCGTATGAGCTTCAAAACCTCGGCGCCCGTGTGTGTATCGAGGTTGCCTGTAGGCTCATCTGCGAGTAGTACGGGAGGGGAAAATGCCAGGGCGCGAGCGATGGCAACCCGCTGCCGTTCGCCGCCCGAGAGTTCGTCGGGAAGATGTTCGAGGCGATGGGAAAGCTGGACCATGCCTAGCAACTCGGTGGAGCGTTTCTGAATTTGCCGGCGTGGCAGGCCTTGCAAATGCAGAGGAAGCGCCACGTTTTCCGCGCACGTCAGGCTAGGCAATAAATTGAAGAACTGAAAGATGAATCCGATCTTCTCGCGCCGGAGACGGGTGAGGTCGTCGTCCGAAAGCCCGGATAATTCTCTTCCGTCTATCCGGATTTCCCCTGTTGTGGGGCGGTCGAGCCCGCCGATCAGATTGAGCATCGTCGATTTGCCGGAACCCGACGGCCCGACCAAAGACACCAGTTCGGCGCGTTCGATCTCGAGATCCACGTTATCGAGCGCCACTACCTTGCGCTTGCCTTCATATACTTTCGATAACCCCCGCAATGAAATCATGAATAGACCATCATAGCGTTGCCCGGATTCGAGCACCCTCCGCTCGCAGTTAGTACCGTACTCGTCGAGCCGACACGCCCTTGCTCTTCGTTCTACAATCTCGGATTGGGCCGGTAAAACACGTAATTGGCTGCAGCCATATTACCTGGCGAGACTGTCGTGCCGATGCCCTCAGGGAGGCTCATGAATAGGCGCCAATTCGCCGGCGTGTTGATAGCCGCGACCGCCCGGGCGGCGGAGGACTCGCGCCAGATCGTGGAAGAGTCCCAGCGGCGCAGCCGCGTCCGCTCGGAACGTTACGAGGGCTCGCTGGAAGTGATCAGCGGGCACAGCAGGATTGCCAAGAAGTCTTGGCAGCACGCGCGCTTGGGGTCGTTTGGGGACAGCAAATCCATCATCCGCTTTACGGCTCCGGCCGAAGTAAAAGGGGTGGCACTATTGGTCGTGAATCACCCGGATCGCGCCTCGGACCAATGGTTGTGGACGCCGGCGATCAACCGCGACCGCCGCATCGCCTTGCAGGACCGTTCCACGCGCTTTTTCGGCACGGATTTCAGTTTTGAAGATCTGGAAGAGCGGGATGTGAATCAGTACGATTACCGGCTTACCGGCGAGGAGTCCATAGACGGGGCAGCCTGCTGGCGCATTGAAGCGAAGCCGCGGCAGACCAAGTCGTCCCAGTATGATTTGACGCGGATCTGGACGCGCAAAGACAACTATGTCCCAGTGCAGTATGAGAATTTCGTGAAGGATCAACCCGCGCGCCGACTGCACCAAAGCGATCTCGAACACGTCCAGAACATATGGACGCCGCGCCTGCTGGAGATGACGGATATGCGCCGGAACAGCTGCACCGTGCTCCGCATTGACAAGCTGGAGTACAACGTTTCCATGCAGGAGAACGACTTTACCGTGCAGGCACTCCGGCGGGAGCAATGAAGCCCTGCCTGCTGCTGGTGCTGGCCACAATCGCTTCCGGCGCCCAAGACTTCGCACAGCGGGGATTTCTCGATTTCGCCGCGATCGCTTTTCCGCAGGCGGCGCCCAATGACAGAGGGCGCGCCGTAAGCGAAGCACTGTTCCGATACGAAGCTTCATACAAGCTGGGGCCGCGCTTACGGCTGTCCGGCGGCTTCGACGCACGCACCGATGCACACCAACAGGTGGAGCGGCGTCTACACTTGTCACTCCTGGACCGGGAACGCCAGAGGCCGGCCTTTGCGCTCCGGCGCCTGAGCATCCTATATTCGCGTGGCAGGCTGACCTTGGAAGCGGGCAAGCAGTTTATCCGGTGGGGGCGGACGGACATCGTGACTCCCACAGACCGGTTTGCGCCGCAGGATTACCTCAACGTGATCGAGCCTGACCTGCTGGCTGTCACCGCCGCCCGCGCAACATATGGGACACAGGCAAACTCGATCGACCTGGTCTATTCTCCGCGCCTGACGCCCACCCGGATTCCGTTGCTGAACCAGAGATGGGCCGTTCTGCCCTCGGACGTTTCCATCCGGGAGTTGGCGCCCGAACTCCCCAACGGGCCCCAATGGGGCGCCCGTTATAACCATGTCGGAGCCGTCGAATATTCGGTTTCGGCATACCAGGGCTACGACTATTTTCCGCTGGTTCATATCCGGCCCGCACCCTTTCAAGCGGCTTTAGACCTTCAGCGGTTCTACCCTTCCATGCGGATGTTCGGCGGCGACGTGGCCGTCCCGCTGAACGCTTTGACGTTCAAGGGCGAAGCGGCCTATTTCACTTCCAGCAATCCACAAACCGACCACTACATTGTCTACGTGGCGCAACTCGAGCGGCAGTTCGGGGATTTGTTCCTGGTGATGGGCTATGCCGGGCAAACGGTGACGGAACAGCACTTCGACACGGGGTTTTCGGAACTGCGCGGATTCACGAAGGCCATCCTCGGCCGCGCTGCTTACACCATTGATGTGAACCGCAGTTTGGCTTTCGAGGCGGCGGTGCGGCGCATGCTCTATGTGGAGTTCACTCACAGTCAGAGTTTCGAAAGCTTCGCCCGTTGTCACATGCATGCTTTCACCGCCCTGGGTGGCGTGGCGCGCGAGATCGCCTACGATAATTTGGCCACCGCCGTTGCCGAACACGATGGACGCCTGGTCCGTTTTCTACCCCGGTTCCTTGGTTTCGCCCGCGAATATGGATTCTTCCCGCATGCCTGCAATCCCGCCAGCGGCTGGGAAAAGGATTAGGCTTCATAGTGCACCTCATTGAAACCATGCATCACCACTTCTCGTTGCGCGACCTGGTATGAGCGTTTGTGGGCGAACTTCCTCGGGAGCAGCACATCTGGCGATTCGTAGAGACATTCCCCTTTGTCGTTGTACCGGTGAGCTCGCAGCAAGCCTCGGCCCCGCCATTTTTTCACGGTGCAGGGCAAGACGACGAGTTTGGACGCCATTTCCTCGATCGTCATCAGGCCGACTGCCCGGAGCCTGGAGAAGCGATCCTTGAGATGGTAAGCATAGCGCAGGCGGACAACGATGGAGCGATCAAACCGATTGCCCACTCCTGGGCGGAATCCTCTCTCATTCAGGATGGCCGCGATCTCGCGCTCCGTATTCGTGTTCAACAGACGATCGATCTCGGCGATCACGGCCGGTTTGGTTTTCCGCAACTGCGGCGCCGATGCCGGCAAGGGTAACTTCAAGCTTTGAGTGACTCCTCCGCGGAAGCGAATGTGTACATCGATCTGTTGGCGCCGAACCAGAGTCACATCCTCCAGCAGAAGCCGCACGATTCGCTTCCGTTCCCGATCGGGCGTATGAGGATTGCTCCAGACTCGCTGGAAATCCTTAGCGAGAGCCATCACGGATTCCCGCTGTTGCTCACCGATCGCGGCGCGATCGGCTTGCCGCTGGCGCTCACATTCTTCTTGCCCTTCTGCTAACGCACGGAGCTTCTGATTCCAATCGGCCTCCAGTGTGTCGGCAACCAGGCGATTGGAAGGATCGACGTTCATGTAGCGACGCTGTGCCAGTTCGGCTTCATAGCGGGCCCGTTCCACCCGCTTTTGCTGCAGGCGGTCAGCTTCATCCAGCCGCGATTGCAACTCCTGCTGAACGGTCAGCGCCACTTCCAACGCAATGGGCGTCATGGTTTGTACCAGGACATCGCTGACTGCTTTATCGACATGCTCGCCAGTAATGCGCTGGCACACCGGTCGGCCCTGCTGAATGGCCTTCCTCTGGCAGACGTAATCCGGTACGAGGCGCTTGTCGCGATCGTGATAACGAACGCCCATCCGGCCGCCACAGATGCCGCAGATCACGATTCCTTGCAACAGCGCGGGACCTTGGTGGGGAGGGCTCCGCCGGCGATCCGCCCCACGAGCCTGCGCGTTCTCCTGCAAGCGGCGCTGGTGGGTTTCGTATTCCTCCCACGCAATGTATCCCGCGTGCATGCCCGGAACCAGCACCCATTGTTCGCGCGAAAGCTTGGACCAACTCTCTTTGCCATCCGGTTTCTTGCGTGTCCTAGTACGCCCGTAAATGAACGCGCCAGCGTAGCGAGGATTATGCAGAA